>NZ_JBHVFF010000299.1:0-10355 GCF_042801895.1 Streptomyces sp. NPDC057543
CCTGCGTGGTCCGCCGTCGGTGAGACAGGACCTGGGGCGCCCGGAATCACCGCGCGGTACCCAGTACGGGAAAGAGCCCGGCGCGGCGCTACTTCGTCGGCTTCTTGCCGGTGATGCCCAGATGCACCAACAGTGCGAGATTCGGCTTGAGTTCGGCCTGCTTGACGCCCCAGGTCGTAAAGCCCTTCTGGTGCGAGGCGACCGCGGCCAGCATCGCGACCAGCGAGCCCGCCATCGCGGCGGCGCTCACGTCCTTGTCGACCTTGCCCTTGGCCTGGAGCTCCTTCACCGAATCCGTGAGGGAGTTGGTGACCGAGTTCAGGATCTTCATGCGGATCTTGTAGAACCGCTTGTCGCCCTCGGCCGCCCCGAGGTCGACCACGCGCAGGATCGCGTCGTGATGTCGCCAGAAGTCGAGGAATCCCTCGACGAGTTCTTCTGCGGCCTGCCAGCCGGCCTTGCCGACCCAGGAGCGGCCTGCGACCAGTTCGGTCAACCCGGCGCCCTCCTTGGCCATTTCTTCGGCGATTTCGAGGACGGCGCCCTCGACGTCGGGGAAGTATTGGTAGAACGTCGCGGGTGAAGTCCCCGCCTTCCGGGCCACGTCGATGACTTTGACGTCCCGGTACGGCGAGGAACTGAGCATCTCGCTGAGGCAGTCGAGCAGCTTCTGCCGCGTCGCCTGTCCGCGTCGACCGGCCACGCGGCCGTCGACGGTGCGCACTTGTCCTGTCATGCCGTCAGCTTACCGAGGGGGGGTGGGAGCGCGATTCGGCCGACTGCAAATGGGGAGCGCCGCAGACGGGGCGGGGGGAGTGGCCGGATATCGACGGACGCGCCCCGCAAGGCGATAAGTCTTATCAACAGCCTGTGGATAACTTCCGTGGATAACTTTCCGTGACGCCGCGAGCAACGAAGTCCTCTGTCGAAAATTAGTTCGATACGGACACCTCGGGGCGCGTTGCGTGCCGCCGCCGGTTACGTTTGCCGTGACGAGCGTCACTCACCGCGTACGACCGTGACGGAAGGACCCGGGCCCATGGCCGCATTCGCGCGATCCGCGCCGTGCTGGGTGGATGTGCAGCTCCCCGACCTCGAAGCGGGAAAGCGCTTCTACGGCGAGCTGTTCGGCTGGACCTTCCGGGCCGGCGACGGCCCGTACGCGGACGCCTTCAGCGACGGGAAGCTCGTCGCCGCACTCGTCGCCAAGCAGGACGGCCGGATGCCCACCGCGTGGGGCGTCTACTTCGCCACCGACGACATCGTCGCGACCGTCGCCCGGATCAGGGAGGCCGGCGGTCAGGTGATCACCGACCCCGTGCGGGCCGGCCGGGCCGGAGCGCTCGCCCAGGCGGCCGACCCCGGCGGAGCGGTCTTCGGGCTCTGGCAGGCCGGTGAACGCGAGGGCTTCCAGAAGCAGAACGAACCGGTTTCCTTCTGCTGGACCGAGGTGTACACCCGCGAGAAGGATCGCGTCGACGCCTTCTACGAGGAGGTCTTCGGCTTCCAGGGCACCGACCTCTACACCTCGGGCGCCCACGAGCCCGGCGCCTCCGAGCCCGGCACTCCCGAACCCGAGGCCTCCGAGCCAGGCGCCCCCGAACCCGAGGCCTCTGAGCCAGGCGCCCCCGAACCCCGCGCCCCCGAACCCCGTGCCTCCGAACCCCGTGCCTCCGAACCCGGCGTCGACTTCCGCATGTGGTCCCCGGCGGGCACCGAACCAGGACCGGACACCGCGATCGGCGGGCGCAGCGTCATCACCGACGCCTTCCCGGCCGAGATGCCCAGCTACTTCCTGAGCTACTTCGCCGTCGAGGACTGCAACGCCACCGCCGGACACGCCGTGCGCCTCGGCGGCCGCATCTCCGCGCCGCCGTTCGACATCCCGTACGGACGGATGGCGGTCCTCCAGGACGACCAGGGTGCCGTATTCGCCGTACTTCAGCCCCCTGTGTCCGGGAAGAGGGCAGAGTGAGCTATGACACCCCGGTCGGCCCCCGGGTTCGCAACCAGGGGCTCAGCCAGGAACAATCGGGGTGCGCACCGCCGGGTGGTGCCCAGTGGTGAGACGCCGTACAGGGCGGGTTTTCGCGGGCTTCTGTTCCTGAGGCCCGTACGGGGAGGTGGCAGGGCAAGTGGTGGAGCAGCTGACGCAGCACGACCCGAGACGGATCGGCCCGTTCGAGGTGCTGGGACGGCTCGGGGCCGGTGGCATGGGGCTGGTCTATCTCGCCCGCTCGGCTTCGGGCCGACGGGTGGCGATCAAGACGGTACGTACGGAGCTCGCCGAGGACCAGCTGTTCCGGGTCCGCTTCACGCGTGAGGTGGAGGCCGCCCGGGCCGTCAGCGGCTTCTACACGGCCGCGGTGGTGGACGCCGATCCGCGGGCCGCCGTGCCGTGGCTGGCCACCGCCTATGTGCCCGCACCGTCGCTCGAAGAGATAGTGAATGAGTGCGGGCCCATGCCGGTCCAGGCGGTGCGCTGGCTGGCCGCCGGTATCGCCGAGGCGCTCCAGTCCATCCACGGTGCGGGCCTCGTCCACCGCGACATGAAGCCGTCGAACGTGCTCGTCGTCGAGGACGGCCCGCGGGTGATCGACTTCGGGATCGCGTCCGGGGTCTCCAACACCCGGCTGACCATGACGAACGTCGCTGTCGGCACGCCCGCGTACATGTCGCCCGAGCAGGCGCGGGACTCGCGCAGCGTCACCGGCGCCAGCGATGTCTTCTCGCTCGGCTCGACGCTGGTCTTCGCCGCCACCGGCCATGCGCCGTTCCACGGCGCCAACCCCGTCGAGACGGTCTTCATGCTGCTGCGCGAGGGCCCCGACCTGGAGGGCCTGCCCGACGAACTGCGGCCGCTGATCGAGTCCTGCATGCAGATGGACGCCGGGCTGCGGCCCACCCCTGCCGACCTGCAGGCTCAGCTCGCCCCGCACCTCTTCGCCTCCGGCGGCGACGACAGCGGTACGGCCTCGGCCTGGCTGCCCACCTCCGCGACCGCGATGATCGAGCAGCGCCGCGGCGGCGGCCGCATGGCTCCCGCTCCGGCTCCGGCTCCCGCTCCGGCTCCCGCACCCGCCCCGGCCCCCGTGCCGCCGCCGCCCCAGCAGCCGCCCGGCGCCGGCCGGGACACCGCCTGGCGCGGCGGCGCCGATCTGCGCTCCCCGGCCGCCGCTCCGGCCCGGCTGACCGACGGGGGCGGCCCGGTACGGCTGCCCGGTGCGAAGGTGCCGATCGGCCCCGGCCCGCGCGCCCAGGACGTCCGGGCCGCCGCCACGGCCACTGCGGACGCCGGCCCCGCGACCGGCTGGGTGCGCCCGCCCGCCGGGGTGAACGGCGCGGCCCCCGCCGCCCCGCCCGCCCCCCTGCCCGGGCCCGCGCACACCCCCGAGTCCGCGCCCCCGGACCCCGACCGCTGGCGACCCTGGCGGTTCCGGATGTCCAACGACGTCTGGGGGACGCCCGTCGTCGCCGGGGACCTCCTCTACGTCACGTCGTTCGAGGTGCACGCCCTGGACGTCGGCAACGGGAGGCGTCAGTTCAAGACCCGGGACGTGGCCTGGGTGATGGCCGTCGAGGGCGGCCTCATCCACGCCTCCGACGGGCCGTCGCTGTACGCCCTGGACGCGGCGACCGGCGCCGAACGTTGGCGGCTGCAGACCGACGCCTGGGTGTACTCCCTCAAGGCCGACCGCGGCACCGTCGTCACCGGCACCCGGGGCGGTGGCGTCCAGGCGTGGGAGGCGTCCACGGGCGAGAAGCTGTGGGGGAGCGGCGGCGTTCAGACCGACTTCGAGACTCCGGAGGCCGGGCCCGTGATCCACGACGGCACGGTCTACCTCTGGCAGGACGCCCGACTGCGCGCCGTCGACGCCCGTACCGGCGTCGAGCGCTGGTCGTACCCCATCGGCGACGCCGCCTCCTGCGGCGGAGTGCCGGTCCGGGTGGCCTCGGCGGCGGACGGCTTCGTGTACGTCAGCGCCGGGGCCCGGGTCCTGGCTGTCGACATGGTGTCCGGCCATGTCCGCTGGCACTTCGAGTCGCCCGCGGTCTTCCTCTCCGCGCCCGCGTTCGCGCCGGGGCCCGCCGTCACCGGCGGCGGTGTGTACCTGGCCGACTACCTCGGCACGGTGTACGCACTCGACGCCGCGACCGGCAAGGACCGCTGGCGCATCGCCACGGAGGCCCGGCAGTCGATCGAACCGGTCCTGGTGGCGGCCGGGAACGTCCACGTCGGCAGCGGCAGCGCGCTGTACACGCTCGACGCGGTGACCGGCACCCCGAAGTGGCGGTTCGCGGCGGGCGGCGAGGTGGTGGGGGCCCCGGTGGTCGCCGACGGCCGGGTCCACTTCGGTTCCGCCGACCACGTCCTGTACACCCTGGACGCTGCGGGCGGCCAGCTCCGCTGGAAGCTGGCGACGGGCGGCGAGATCACGGGTTCGCCGGTGGCACGGGGAGGCGTCGTCTACGCGTGCAGCAAGGACCGTTGCGTGTACGCGCTGGACGCCCTGAAGGGAACGGGCACAGGCAACCGGGCCCGGGCATAGCGCCTCGGGGCGTCGTACGCCTCAGGGGCGCGGAGGCAGGTGGGTGTCGGGGTCGTCGTCCGGCACGGAGGGGTACTCAGCCGTGTCCTGGTCCTCCGGCCGGCTCGCCGTCCGCCGACCCTCCGGCCGGTCCTTCGCCTGCCCACCCTCCGTCTGCCGGCCCTCCGGAGGCGGCCCCGTGTACAGGTCCGGCTCGGGCTCCGGCAACGGACTCGTCTGCACGGAAGGCCCCGGCTCCTGCGTCGGCGGCCACATGTCCGGGTTCTCCGAACCGGGCGCGGCGTACGGCTGGTCATGACCCCCGCCGACAGGCCGCCGCCCGCCACCGCGCCGTCCCGACATCACCAATGCGCCCAGCAGCATCAGCACCGCGCCAACCGTCGCCTCCGCGGCTCCCCACCGCAGCCCGGACCCGTCGCCCGAGACCGTCAGACTGCCCACCGCCTCCCCCTGGCGGACCATCCACAGCACGGTGAACCCGAGCGTCACCACACCCGCGACCGCCACCAGCAGCCGCGACCGCAGCACCACGCCGACCACCGTCAGCAGAGCGGCGAAAAGGAAGACGACCAGAATCGAACCGAGCGGTCCGGGGCGGCTGCCGGTGATGCCGGTGAACAGCTCGTCGATCCGGTAGTGACGCCCGAGACGGCCGTCGTACCACTGACGGAAGGGGCTCAGCACGGCGGCCGCCGCTCCCAGGAGAGCGAGGAAGGAGCCGAGGACATTGCGGATCATCATCGGCCTCCTGCGTGTGCGCGGACCGGCGTCACGGGTCTGTACCGCTACCGCCCCCGACGCTACGCCCGGCCTTTGGCCCCCGCATCCTTGCGCTACGGTGTCGCGCGGTCGTTCGACAACAACAGAAGTCCGGCAGCGGCAGAAGAGCTCAGCAACAGCAGAAGAGCTCGACACCGGCAGCGACGGACAACAACTCAAGGGGGGCTGCATCGATGATGCGGCAGCACATAAGGCTTTCCGCGGTCCTGGTCGTGGTGGTACTCGCACTCACCGGCTTCTCGACCTCCAGCCACAGTGGCCGAAGCGGCAAGAGCAAGGGATCGAGCGGCAGCAGCAGCGGCGGCGGATGCTCCAACTCCAAGAAGAGCAACGGCGGCTACCACCGCAGCGACTACGACGACAACAACGACGACGGCTACGACTCGTCGAGCGGCTCCTCCGGCTACGAGACACCGGCCCCGAGCGCCTCGGACGTGCCCCAGGCGTACGTCGTCCGCTGCGCCCAGCCCCGCAAGGGCAAGCGCAAGGCCGTCACGACCTCCACCGTCAGGCTCACGGCGGAGGCCCTCGGCTCACACATGTACGACGTCGACGTGGCCTTCCTCGACGCGCAGGGCAACACCATCGACCGCGGTGAGGCGAGCGTGGAGGCCGAGGGCGGCGAGACGAAGACCGTCTCCGTACGGATGGACAGCCCGCGCAAGGTCTCCAAGGTGAAGACGTGCCGGGTGGAGGCCGAGCTGAGTTACTGACCTCAGCGCAGCCGGAAGCCGCCGGCGCCCCGCCCCCGGAACAGCTCGGCCTGCCGCTCCGGCGCCAGGTTTCCGAGCGCGATCAGGTGCGGGGCGTGCGCCATGGCCTGCGCCCTGGCCGCCTCCCTCGCGGACCACACCGCCCGGACCGTCCCCTGCACACCCTCCGTCGGGTACGAGGCGATCACCGCCGCCGCCCGCAGCGCTGCCGCCACGGCGCCGCCGGGCGCCGTCACCTCACTGACCAGCCCGGTCTCGTACGCCCGCCGGGCCGTGACCCGCTCGGCCGTACCCATCAGGGACATCCGGGCCACCTCGCCGAACGGCATCCGCTGCGCCATGGAGATCGCCTCGTACGCGCTGACCATGCCGTACGTGGTGTGCGGGTCGAAGAACGTCGCCTCCTCGGACGCGATGACGAACTCCGCCTCGCCCAGCAGATAGAACGCCCCGCCGCAGGCCATCCCCTCCACGGCCGCGATCACCGGCTTCCACAGGTCGTTCGCCTTCGGCCCGATCGCGATCAGCGGATCGTCGATCGTGTACGGGGACGAGGGCTGCGGCACCGTCACGCCCCGGTCGATCCCCGTACAGAAGGCCCGCCCGCCCGCCCCGGTGACGACGACGGCCCGCACCCCGTCGTCGAAGCGGAACGCCCGCCAGACGGCGGTCAGTTCGGCGGCCGTCGCCAGGTCTATCGCGTTGTGCCTCTCGGGCCGGTCCAGAGTGACGAGCGCGACCCCGGTCTCCTTGTCCGTCTCCGTCCGCAGCGTCATCGCCGGTCACCTCTCCAGCAGCCAGCGCACCAGCGTCACCCCGGACCCGGACGGGCAGAACACCGCCCGCACCGGCGCCCCGATCCGCAGCCGCCCCGGATCGACCGAGTCCAGCGGGGCGTCCGGACCGCTCACCACGTTCCCGACCAGCCGGATCTCCGGGGCGTCGGCCAGCTCGACCACGACGGCGTTGTACGGGGCCTGCGCCGCGTACGCGGGCAGCAGCGGCGGATGCGGCAGCACGTACGACCAGATCCGGCCGCGTCCGCTCATCGGCCGCCACTGGCTCGCGAAGGACTGGCAGTGCGGGCAGCACGGCCGCGGCGGGAAGCGGAGTCGTCCGCACTCCGGGGCGGCGCACGCCTGGACGCGGAGTTCGCCGCGGGCCGCGTACTCCCAGAAGGGGGCGCCGTCCTCGTCCACGACGGGCATCAGCAGAGCATCCATGTCGGCTCATCAACTCCTCAGCAGTACGGCGGAGGTGGGCACACCCTCCCCGGCGGTGACCAGGCACGTACCGGCGTCCGGGACCTGGGCGGTGGAGACGCCGCGCAGCTGCTTCACGCCCTCGTTGATCAGGTTGAAGCCGTGCACGTACGCCTCGCTGAGCCCGCCGCCGCCGGTATTGATCGGCAGCCGCCCGCCGCTCTCCAGCGCCCCGCCCTCGGTGAACGCGGCGCCCTCGCCGCGCCCGCAGAAGCCGTAACCCTCCAGCGAGAGCGGAATGAGCGGGGTGAACGCGTCGTAGATCTGGGCGACGTCCACGTCGTCGGGGCCGAAGTCGGCCTGCTTCCACAGCTGCCGGGCGGCAGTCCAGGCGGGGCCGGTGAGCGGGTCGTCGTTCCAGTAATTGACCATGCCGTGGTGCTGGGCGGGCAGCCCCTGGGCGACGGAGTGGATGTAGACGGGCTTCTGCCGGCAGTCGCGGGCCCGCTCCGCCGAGACGATGACGCAGGCCAGCGCGCCGTCCGTCTCCAGGCAGTTGTCGAAGAGGCACAGCGGCTCGCTGATCCAGCGCGAGGTCATATACATGTCGCGGGTCAGTGGCCGCTCGTACATCACCGCGTCCGGGTTCTGGTTGGCGCGGTTGCGGCAGGCGAGGGCGACGTTGAAGAGATGGTCGCGGGTCGCCCCGTACTCGTGCATGTACCGCCGCGCCAGCATCCCGATCTCGTCGGCCGGCCGCAGCAGTCCGTACGGTCGGGTCCACTGGGCGGGGGTGGGCAGTTGCACGGCGGTGTTCTTCCAGGGCCGGGGCCCCGATCCCCGCTTGCGCGACCGCCAGGCGACACCGACACTCGCCTGCCCGGTCGCCACGGCCGCGGCGAGATGCGCGATCGTCGCGCACGAACCGCCGCCCCCGTACCCCACCTTGCTGAAGAAGGTGACATCGCCCGCACCGATGGCTTTGGCGATCTCGACCTCGTCGGTCTCCTCCATCGTGTACGAGGCGAAGGCGTCCACCTCCGAGGCCGCGATGCCCGCGTCGTCGAGCGCCGCGACGATGGCCCGGCAGGCCAAGGTCTTCTCGGACTCGGGGAGTTGTTTCGCGAAGACCGTCTGCCCTATGCCGGCTATCGCTGTCACGTCCTTGAGTGCCGCCACCGCCACCTCCGAGACCGTCATGACTGCTGACAGCGGCTGAGGCTACAGCTAATCTGACGGATAGTCAGCTACTGCGTCAGAGAGGGCGACCGATGCGCGGCGACGAGGAGTGGGGCAGCATCCCGGAGCTGGTGCGCGCGGCGGCGCGGCGGTACGGCGATCGGGAGGCGGTCGTCGAGGGCCGGACCCGGATCTCGTACGCCGAACTCGGCGATCGCGTCGAACGGGCCGCCGCCGCCTGTATCGCCTCGGGCGTCGAGCCGGGGGACCGGGTCGCGGTCTGGGCCCCGAACACCCTGGACTGGATCGTCTCCGCGCTCGGTGCCGTTACGGCCGGGGCGATCCTGGTCCCCCTCAACACCCGCTTCAAGGGCACGGAGGCGGCGTACATCCTGCAGCGCAGCCGGGCGAAACTCCTCTTCGTCACGGGCACCTTCCTCGGCACGTCGTACGTGGCGTCCCTGCGCCGGGCCGACGTACCGCTTCCGGACCTGGAACGGGTGGTGGTGCTGGCGGACAGCGCCCCGGACGACTACGTCACCTGGAAGGACTTCCTGGCCGCGGGGGAGGGGGTGTCGCCGGAGGCGGTACGGATCCGGGCCGCCGCCATCGCCCCCTCGGCCCCCTCCGACATCATCTACACCTCGGGAACCACCGGCCGGCCCAAGGGCGCGGTCATCACCCATGCCCAGACCCTGCGCTGCTACGCGATCTGGAGCGAGCTGGCGGATCTGCGTGAGGGGGACCGCTATCTGATCGTGAACCCCTTCTTCCACACCTTCGGCTACAAGGCGGGCATCATCGCGTGCCTGATGCGGGGCGCGACGATGGTCCCGCAACCGGTGTTCAACGTCGACACGGTCCTGGCCAACATCGCCGCCGAACGCATCTCGGTCCTGCCGGGCCCGCCGACCCTCCACCAGTCCCTCCTGGACCACCCGGCCCGGGACGCCCACGACCTTTCCGCCCTCCGCCTGGTCGTGACGGGCGCGGCGGTCGTTCCCCTCCAACTGGTGGAACGCCTGCGCGCGGAACTCGGCATAGCGACGGTCCTCACCGCGTACGGCCTCTCCGAGGCGAGCGGCATCGTCACGATGTGCCGCCGCGGTGACCCGGCGCGGACGATCGCCTCGACATCCGGCCGGGCGATCCCCGGCACGGAACTCCGTGTCCTGGCCCCCGCCCCCGGCACCCCCGGCGAGGTCCTGGTCCGCGGCTTCAACGTGATGCGCGGCTACTTCGAGGACCCGGAGACCACGGCCGCCACGATCACCTCCGACGGCTGGCTCCACACGGGCGACGTGGGCGTCCTCGACGCGGACGGCAACCTCCGGATCACCGACCGGATCAAGGACATGTTCATCGTCGGCGGCTTCAACGCGTACCCCGCCGAGATCGAACAACTCCTGGGCCTGCACCCGGATGTGGCCGACGTGGCGGTCATCGGCATCCCCGACCCCCGCCTGGGCGAGGTCGGCAAGGCCTACGCGGTACGCAGACCGGGCGCGACGCTGACGGCCGACGACCTGATCGCCTGGTCGAGGCGGGAAATGGCGAACTACAAGGTCCCCAGAGCGGTGGAGTTCGTGGACGAACTGCCGCGCAACGCGAGCGGCAAGGTGGTGAAGGGGGAGCTGCGGGGGCGGGGGGCCTGACGGGTGAGGCCGCTCAAGCCGAAGGCCAAGGTGTCACCTGGAGCACGTAGATGCACTGGTGTCGGATGATGGTGAGGTAGAGGGACATTCCGCCCGGTACGAATGCGGTCTGCACGCCGTTGCCGGCCCCCTGAAACGATGTCCCGTCGAGATGCGGCGCGGACGCGGCCCTTACGAGCTCATCGGCGCGCTTCTCGACCTCTGAGGCAAAGACAGGTGGCGGCGTCGTGGGGGCTGTGCGGGACGGGTACGCAGAGGGGCCCGAGTGGTGACTCG
>NZ_JBHVFF010000300.1:0-10240 GCF_042801895.1 Streptomyces sp. NPDC057543
GTCGGGTGCCTTGAGGGTGAGGAAGGCGATTGCCTCGTCGTAGTCAGTGCGGACGGTGAGGCAGTGGTGCAGGCAGCCGAGCGTGCAGTTGAAGAGGTTTCTCTGGGCTGCGGTGTGCCGGTCGCCGGCCTCTCTGCGGCGGTCGTAGTGGGCTCGGGCGCCGAGTGAGGCGGTCAGGGCCGCGAAGGCCCAGACGTAGCCGACGGCAGCCAGGCGCTGGTTCTTGACCCGGCGTGCCATGACCGCCACGCTCTTGCCGGACGCTCGGGTGACCGGTGTGGCCCCGGCGAAGGCTTTCAGGCCCTTGGCGTTGGTGAAACGGGATCGGTCGTCACCGATCTCGGCATCACCGTCGGGGCGCTGATGTTTTTCGCGCTGAGCCTGCTCGTGGCCGCCGCGTACCGCCCATCCCGCCATTCCAGAACCTCGCGCCGGGACCTCATGCAGCCCCGCCACGAGCCAACCGCGGATCACGAAGACGCGATCGGCCATTGGGAGACCCCTCGCGCGGGGACCGCATACGCGCGAGGGAACGACCGACCGCACGACGAATGTGCGGCGCGGAGCGGTGCGCGTCAACTTCTCTCAAAGGCCGAACCGGCCTGTCGGACGCGCCACTCCTCCACGATGCCCTGTTGTCGCCGGGCCCGTTCGAGAAGGGCGTCGAGCAGCTGCGGATCCAGGCGCTTCTCGGTGGCGGTAAGCTGACGGAGGGTCTGCCATCCAGCTGCCTTGCCTTCCACGCCCAACCGAAGCATCTCCAATTCCAGGAAGGTGCTCAGCGGAGAGCGCCGCGCGAGGCGACCATTGCTCTTTAGACGCGCCATCTTCTCGGCCGTCCATCCCGCCCAGACCTTGTAGCGCCGAACCGGGATGCCCAGGTCCCTCATGATGCCGAGCAGACTCGTCCGGTCCTGGTCAATCTCGTCGGCGACGGGGCCGAGCGCCCCGGCGAGCGCCGAACCGCGAACCTTGCTGACCAGTTGGCGCACCCGCTCCACCCCCGCGGTGGCGCCCATCAGGTGGTCGTTGAGGTAGATGCCCAGCATGACCAGGTCGGTGCTGCGGGTACGTTCGGGCTGAGCCGTGCTGAAGCTCAGTCGGTCATTCATCACGTGCCACCTTTGTCGTCCATCGTCCATGTGCCAGGAGGCGGGTTCGCACCCGTCGCTCACCGCTGCGGATACCCGTCCGGGCGCTTCGCGCACCGTTCTGCCGACGCTGTGCCCCGAACGGAGGCTCCTCCCTGCTTGCATCTACTCACGAAGGAATGCGAGACCCTCGGCAGCCATGATCTGAGCGAGGGGGCGAATGTGTCCCGCACAGCATCCGGCCACCCGGTGAGTGGCACCACGGAGCCTTCGGGCTGGGGACAGGGTAGGGCGGTGAAGTCTTGGAGCCGGATCCGGTTGCCTCGCCGAGGGGCACTCTCCAGGCCGAGTGACTGCACGACTTTCGCATTGCCGGCTCCGTGCACCGCGGTGAGCTTCGCCGCGAGCTCCGCCGCCTGGTCGAGGGTGGGCAATTCAAGCCGACTCCAGAACCGACCGGTGAGGGCATTGCGTGAAGATCGAGGCCTGCCTGTTCGCCGGAGTCGCGTTGTTCTTCCTTGTGGCTGATGTGCTCTACGCCATGTGGTCGAAGGAGCCCGCAGGAGTCGCTGCACTTACCGTGGCTTTCGTCATGGCTCCCCTGTCGCGTTCTACTTCCGCAGCACATACCGCAGGAAGGGAATCCGGCCGGAGGATCGAAAAGATGCCGAGACCCTCGAAAGATCTGGAGCCTTGGGCTTCTTCTCTCCGCGTAGCACCTACCCCGTCGTGGTCGCCGCGGGCAGCGCGGTACTGGCCATCGGTGTCGTATACGGGCTGTGGCTAGCGCTGCTCGGATTCGGTGTTCTGGCGGGAGGAGTATGCGGTCTTGTCTTCCAGTACGCCAGGAGCTAGAGCTGAGCTGAAGCAGTACAGGAGCGGTTCAACGACGGGAGGACGGCGTAACTCGCCGCAGATACTGAGAGCCGAGTCCGCTGGCCGTCAACGTCCACCACGTAGCAAGCCAAGCACCGTTCGGAAAGCCCCGCGTCAAGAGACGCGGTCCGCCCGGTGCGGAGTAGTCCGCAACCGAACCTCGATAGGCAGCTTCTTTACTCCCATGGCTTCCCGCGCATGTGGCTGCGCCTCCTTGGCCAGCCGCGCGACCGCGTCGGAGGGGTCGGCATGCGGAGCCAGCCGCAGTGCGAGCTATGCCCGGGGACGGGTGCGCCGGCCAGTGAGGCGCGTGGTGGCTCGGTCGACCCCGGGGAAGGATCCCGCCTCGGTGGACAGTGCGTCCTCCAGGGCCCGGCCCCGTACCCGCGCCGATTCGCCGTCGCCGGTGTCCACCAGCACCTCTGCCAGCCGGCGGCGGAACTGCGCCAGCAGCCGCCACATGGCGAGCAGCAGAATAATGGCCAGAGCCGCGATAGCGGCCGGCCACCACCAGCCTTCTGAGCGCCAGCGCGTGCGATTCGCGTCACTGAGCAGCACGTCACCGGGCCGGGTCCACGGCTCGGGGAAATGCCATTGCTTGGGCAGGTCGAGCCCGCCCAGCAGGACGGTGCCGCCGAACCCCAGGAGGATCAGGCCGGACACTGCAAGGAGTAGCCGATTGACGATCGCGCGTGCCTGCTGCATCTCACCTCACCTCTTCGACGGTCGCTTCACGCGCACGGACAGCGCGGGCCGGCGCGCCAGCGCCAGTTGCCGCAGCGCGTCGTCCAGAGCGGTATGCAGCTCCCCGCTCACCTCGTCGAGGTCGCGGAAGTGAGACACCGCGCGCGTCCTGGCCTTGTGCCGACCGACGGACACCTTCACCGACTGGACGCCGGAGATCTTCATGGCCCGGTCGCGCAGCACCAGGGCCGCCGCCGAGCGGTCGAGCCCGGGACGGATGTCGGCGGAGGGCCGCCGCATGGGCAGCAGGCGGCGCAGGCCGGGCGTCAGCGCCAGGACGATGAGCCAGAGACCGATCACGGCGATCACCGCGGCGATGACGAGCACCCAGATGGTGTCCAAGCTGACGGTGGACAGGCGGTCAGCGAGCCAGCGGCGCCACTCCATGGCGGGTCGGCCGGTGCGGACGGACACCACGTCGTACAGCAGGAATCCCGAGGCGACCAACACGACGAGCGCCAGAATGCCTGCGGGCCGACCAGAAACGCCGCGCCCGGCCGGCGTCGTCCTGCGTCGCGTACGCGGGCACGGCCGACGGAGCGTCGGGACCGAGAACCGGGACTTCTGGAACGTCGGCAACGGCTGGGTCCGGGCGTGGTCGGCACGCGTCGCGCCGGTGCCCGCGTCGTCACTCACCGTACGGCCGAAGTCGTCAGGTGTGCTACCTGAGTCGTCGCCCGGTGCGTGATGGAATTCGTCACTCATCGCACCCTCGCCCGGTCGTCCGGTCGAGACGCGAGTGCAGCTGGTCGACCTGCACCGCGACCTCTGGTAGGGCCATTCTGGCCAGGTGTCCAACACGCTCCGTCACTTGTCGGCGCACCGCACCGCACTGGGTTCCGATGTCAGAGGGGTAGTCCAGCTCGACGGTGACCCGTACCCGGGCCTCGTCGAATCCTTCCTTGCCGTGGCTGCGCACATCCACCGTTGCGTGCGCGTCGGTGGATGTCGGTGCGGGCCCGGTCCCGGAGGCGAATGCCTGGGCCACGTCGACCTTGCGCAGCGCCTCACGCGCCGCTTGGGCCGCGATCTTGGCCACGAACCCGGTTGGCGATTCTCGTCGCGCCACGGTCCCCGGCCGTCCCGGCGGCCGCGGTTGCGGTCGTCACCATGTCTCACCTCCGCCGGTCGTCACGGCCACTGGTGCGCGTACGGAAGAAGTCGCCGGGTTCCAGGTCCCCGTCGATGAACCGCCCGATAACGAACCCGATGGCGCCCAACACCGCCACCACGACGAAAGCCCCGAAACCGCCGAAGTATCCGGCGAAGCCCAGTGTCATCCCGGCCACGACGCCGACCACGGCCATGCTCTTGATGTGCTCCTTTGCTACCGCTCGGAACGGGACGCCGGGCTACCTGAGTCTCGGTTCCTCTGTCTCATCGCCCGCTTCGTCGGGCAGCGCGACGTCGCCGACTTCGATGTTGACCTCGACGACCTCCAGGCCGGTCATCCGCTCGACGGCCGAGATGACGTTTTCGCGTACCTCCGAGGCCAGGTCCACGATGGCGAATCCGTATTCGACGACGAGTTCGAGATCGAGGGCGGTCTGTACCTCGCCGACCTCGGCCTTCACGCCGCGGGTGACAGACCTGGCGCTGCCGCCGCCCCCGGGGACCCGATCACGGACGGCACCGAACGTACGGGCCATGCCGCTGCCCATCGCATGCACGCCTGGCACGTCTCGGGCGGCCAGCGCGGCGATCTTCTCCACGACTGCGTCTGCGATGGTCGTACGCCCTCGGCTGCCCGCGTCCACGCGCATGCCGGTGGTGCTCCTGCGACCGACTTCACCGGCTTGGGCGACCGGCGATCCGAGCCGGACGAATTCTGAACTGTCGGACATGACCCATCACCCTTTCCATGATCGCGAGCGGACTGCTGCCCCGCTGCCCACATTAGGTCGATACGCCCTAAATCGCTCCGTGGGTGTGACACCATGCGATCTTGCGCTGTGTGCACCGAGCGATTCGGGCCGGATGGGTGGAGGCTTGAGAAACCAGTGCAATTCGGCTCGACCGAGGTCAGAGCGGCGAACCCGGGTGGGGAGTCGGGGAAAGGGTGTCGGCGGATGGTCACGAATCAATGGGCTCAGGTCGTGCGTCAGCAGCTCGGACTCGGACGGCTCCTGCCGCTCGGCAGCTCACTGGACTGCGCCTGGATCGCCGAACACGCCGCCGTGCGGCTGCTGCGCGACTCTGCGGACACGGTGCTCGGGATTCGCGTCGGCAAGATTCGACTACGCCTCGCCGATACTGAACACACACTGCCCACCCCTGCCATCCCGGCCCCGCCGAGCGCGCTGCCACCGGGGCCGCTACTCATCGACGTGGAGTGCGTCGCCTCCGGCGTCCAGCCTCTCCCGCACCTGGCCGACCAGTTGCGCGTCGCGCTGCTTCAGGCCTCCGAGAGCCGCCTGGGCCTGGTGGTGACGGGGGCGGATGTGCGGGTGACCGGGCTGCTCGGCGACGAGCCGCCCGAACGGAGAGCGCCAAAGCCGGGCCGACCGCCGTCCACCGGTGACGCGGGGGCAGACCCGGTGACCCGAGCCGTACTGGCGGTGCCGGGAGTGGCCCGTCTCGCGCCCGGGTTGGGGCCCCTCGGGCGACCGGTGAGCAGCACCGACGGCCATCTACTGGTACAGGTGGCGGTGTCAGCGACCCGGCGAACGCTGGATGTCGTGCGGGCGGTGCGGGAGGCGGCAGCGAGCGCCTCTGCCGAACGCGTGACGGTGGCGGTCCTCGTCATCGACGTGGAGTGACTCGGGCTGTTCTTTCACGTAGGGCCGGCCGGGCCTCGACCTCGCTTTCGAAGGACTTGCCAAGAGCCGCAGCCGACGCCCTATACCGCGCGGGCGCCAGCGCCCAAGCAGGTAGGGGAATCGGAGCCAGCGACCAAGCGGCATCTTTCGGATCTAATCCTTGGCGCCCGGAACCTCACGTGCCTCCAGCGGCCGAGGTGCGGGGCCTTGCAGGACCGAACCGTCCGTGCCGAAGCGGGAACCGTGGCAGGGGCACTCCCAGACCTGCTCGGCATCATTGCACTGCACCAGACAACCGAGATCCGTGCAACGCGCAGAGAGCACACCGACGTGCCCCGTCTCATCGCGGTACACCGCCCACCGCTTGCCCTGCAGTCGCACGACCGGCTCCGCTCCTGGGCGGGATGTCGTTCACCGAGTCGACGTGATGGGTGCGCAGGCAGTCGCCGACGAAGTGTTTGGCAACAGCGGCCTGGAACTTCACGAGTTGCCCCGCGTCGCGGACCGGCGGAAGTCTGCGAGGGTCGTACAGGTCGGTCCAAGCCGGCCGCGACCCGCCCGCGATCTGCGCGGCGAGCGACCGGCCGGCCATCATCCCGTTGCTCATGCCCCAGCTGCCGAAGCCAGTGGCCACAAAGACGTGCTGAGTGCCGGGGTGGGCATGTCCGACGTACGGCAGGTGATCGCTCGAGTCGTTGTCCTGCGCAGCCCATCGATAGGCCGTATCCGCCTCTGCGAACCCCGGCATCCGCTCCCCCGCCCAGGCGGCGAGGCGCGCAAACCTCTTCCGTACTTCTCCTGCCCCCGGGGTTCGAAGGATTCGCCAGTGACGATGAGCAGCCGACGCCCTTCCTCGTAGGACGCACTGCGCACCGAGCGTACGCCGTCGTCCGATGTGATGTACATGCCTGTGGGGGCGTCTTCCGACCGAACCGGTGCCGCGATCACCAGCTCCCTCCTTGGCTTGAGCCGAGTAAACAGCAGCGAGCAGTCGAAGACGGGGTAGTGCGTCGCGACAACAGCATCGGTGCCTCAACCGTGATGCTGCCCTCGACGGCGAGACGGCAACGGAAGCCTTCGTGGAGTTCGGTGACCCGGGTGCGCTCGTAGATCCGACCTCCTATTGCGGTGATCTTCTCAGCCAGAGCCAGCAGGAACTTCCGCGGGTGGAACTACAAATGTCCTTCTACGCGCACTGCACCGGCCACCTCGAAGCGCACTTCCGTGGCGGTCACGAAGGACGCGTCGAGACCTGCCCGTCGTGCGGCCTCCGCCTCATCCCTGATCTCGTCGATGCGCTGCGAATCCTGTGCGTAGGTGGTGTAGGCGGGGGCGTGCTCCAAGTCGGCGTCGATGTCCAGTTCGGCGCAGAGAGCGGCTGTCCGGTCGACCGCGTTCTGTTGTGAGAGCGTGTACAGCCGGGCGCTGTCGGCGCCGTGCTTCGCCTCCAATTGCCCGTATACCAAGCCATGCGCGGCCGTCAGTTTGGCCGTGGTGTATCCCGTCACGCCAGCGGCGATCCGGTCCGCCTCCAGGACGACAACTTCCGTGCCCGCCCGGACCAGTTCCCATGCGGTGCAGAGGCCGGCGATGCCGCCACCGATGACCGCGACGTCCGCGGTCAGGTCGGTACCGGGTGGTGGATAGCCAGTAGCCGGCGTGGTGGCCATCCAGTACGACTCGTCAACAGTCCGGCGTGCTGCAGCCATGGCTCCTCGACTTCCGCTTTGAGCGGGACATTGAGTGCACCGTTGTGCGCGTCGTAATGGAAGAGGGGCATGAATTCGGCCTTCAGCCAAACGAAGTTGAGGCAGGATGCTGGTGCGGTAGAGGTCGAAGAACCCCTGCTGATCCGGTCCGATCTGGTTGACGTACACCTCGTCGAAGTCGGCCTCCACATAGGCGCGGACCGCCCGCACATGCTCATCCACGTCGTCTCCGCAGACGACGTTGTCACGGACCATGTCTTCGGTGACCAGTTCGCAGGCCTGCTCGAAGTGTTTCGGCGTCGGCAGTACCTGACTCAGCTCACCCGGCAGGTGCGCATTCGGCCAGAGCCGGTACACGGTCTTGACCGCATCGTCCCGATCAGTGCCCCAGCAAACCTTCAGCCCGCCGACGACCGGCTTGCTGCCGCCTCCGCCCCTTCGGAATTGCCCCACCAGTTCCCCGTCGGGAGCCATGGTGACGAATCCGTCCCCGACTCGGCCGGCGAGTGCAGCGGCCCCGGGGCCGAAGCCCGAGACGTAGATGGGCGGCGGATCTTCCGGGAGGGTGTAAATGCGGGCATTCTCTACGGTGTAGTGCCGGCCCCGGTGGGTGATCTGCTTGCCGGTGAAGAGGTGCCGCATGACGGTGATGGCTTCTTCGAGCATCTCCATCCGCAGCTCTGCATCGGGCCATACTCCCCCGAGCACATGCTCGTTGAGAGCTTCACCGGTGCCCACTCCGAAACGGAAGCGGCCGCCGGTCAGCACGGCGGACGTGGCTGCGGCCTGCGCGTTGACCGCTGGGTGCATACGCACGGTCGGGCAAGTCACGAGTGTGGTGACAGGCAGCGAGCAAACTTGGGACAGCGCCCCAATCACCGACCACACGAACGGACTCTGCCCCTGCTCGTCGTTCCAGGGGTGGTAGTGGTCCGAGATGGCGAGACCTTCGAACCCGGCCTGTTCAGCTGCTCGGGCCTGCTGCAAAAGCTCCGCAGGCCCGAACTCCTCACACGAC
The DNA here is from genome assembly GCF_042801895.1 of Streptomyces sp. NPDC057543. Taxonomy (NCBI): domain Bacteria; kingdom Bacillati; phylum Actinomycetota; class Actinomycetes; order Kitasatosporales; family Streptomycetaceae; genus Streptomyces; species Streptomyces sp. NPDC057543. Next base: position 8,198 of record NZ_JBHVFF010000300.1, read on the forward strand.
AGGAAGTACCCGTAGGCGGTCATGACGCTCCTTCCACTCGGCGCACCGCACCACACACCGGTGCGGAAGGCTCACACATCCTCCAAACCCGAGGCCGGCGAAGCGACCGCAGAGAGAAACGATTCCACCACGAGTCGCTGAGGGGCGTACATCAGAGCAATCCGGTCACTGGAGACAGCCCGCACACGAAGCAGATCAGGTCTTCAACAAGCGGTTGAAGAACGAACGGTAGCTCTGCAGTGCCACGCGCAGATCCTCCGTTGCTACTTCCTCGCCTCGCTGCCACTGGCTTTCGAGTCCCTGTTTGTGCTCGGAGAAGGTCGTGGCGAGCGCTTGCATCACTTCGGCGACCAATGAGTCCGCGGCACCTACTGCTTGCCGTGGATCATCTACAAAGTTGCCCTGGATTCCCTGCCACCGGCTGCGGAATTCTTCCCGTTCGCTGCCAAGGAGCGGTTCGTCCCTCTCCTCCGTCCCGGTATTCCGGTCCACGCCGGACGATGGTGCACGGTCCTCCGCTTCGGGGTTGGGGCCCTGATCGGCATGCGTGGCTTCCCCCGGGAAGGTGGGTGGAGTGCCGGTCGGGACATCGCGAGCTGCTGCCTCCGTGCCTCTCGCGCTTGCGAGGTCATCGGTGGAGATACCACTCCCGTCCGACTCGGGTAGATCTCTACGTCCCGGTTCCATCTCTCAGCCTCCATCCGGTCCCGGCGCCATCCGGTCGAGGCCGCCTTGTAGGCACCATCGCGTGCTCGCGAATCCGCTGCTCTCACCGCTGCTGACCATCGTGCAGAAGCTCGTCGAACAAGGCGCGGTAGTGGACCATCGCGCCCCGTAGTTCTTCCGTGGTGGCCTGATGCCGGCTGCTACGGACATCGACGTCGTGGGCGACGCGGTAGTGCTCCAGCGTGCCGCCGTGTTCAACCGACAGGTCGCTGACCTGTTGTTCGAATCCCTTGGTCGGGTAGCCGCGCTCGCTCATGAGCGCCGTCACGAGCCGGTCGGCCTCGTGGACCGCGTCGTCCGGCTCGTCGACGAACCGCCCCTGCGCTCGGCTCCAGCCTTCGGCGTACCTGTCCCGCTCCGTCGCCGACAGTGGTTTGATCTCCAGTGCATCGTGGCGTTGTTCGCGCTCACGCAGCTCGCGTTCGCCCGCCCGGCGGCTCTCCTTGTCCTCCACGGCCCGCTCGTACTCAGGGCCGAACCGCTCTTTGAGGCGGCGTCGGCGTGCGGCCGTCCACGCCACCAGTGCGCACAGCAGCAACACGATCACAATGGCGACGATGATCGCTATGAGGGTCCCTGTCGACATAACTCCTCGCTTGCTTCGCCGAAAACCGAAGTACGGGCGGACCTGTTCCTACCTGTCTCTCGGTTTCTTTCTGGCTCTAATGCTCTACCAGTAGTGCCTTCGACCACCGACTGCGTGTCCCACCGCTCCCAGGACCCACAGGACAGCCCCGAGTACCACGAGAACGATCCCGATCGTCCACAGTATGGAGATACTGGTCACGAACCCGACGACAAGCAAAATAATCCCGAGAACGATCACAACGCGCTCCGATCTCGCATATGTCTTCCCTTTTCACTGTGATCCCTGCTCGCCGCAACGGCAACTGATCGCGGAATTGCCACTTGGACACCATCCACCCGTGCGATAGCACACGTGCTGAGCACCACTGCGCTCGCCATCAGCGCCCAGGGCCCAGCGGAGACAGCGGAGGACGATTGCCTCCTCGGGTGTGCCCGCCTGTCGCAGCGTTTATCGCGGGGTGCAGCGGTGGCGACCCAGCCGGCAGGATCTGCGGGGCGTGATTGCGAGACTGCATTCAGCGTTGACAGAACCGCGCGAGAGATGCGGTCAGCCCAGGCTGTATATAGCATGTAGTGGGTTGTCTTGTGTATGTGGCGGGTGCAGCATGTCGTCGTCTCCGAAATTCCGGAGAGGGAACATGGCCGAAGGCGAAGAGGACGAGACAGAGCGTGTCCGGCGTCCGCCCAGCGAGAAGCCCGCCAAGAAGACCACCAGGAAAACCAGCACGG
>NZ_JBHVFF010000301.1:0-10231 GCF_042801895.1 Streptomyces sp. NPDC057543
TGGGCGATGGCGCGCGCGGTCAGCGGGTTGTCGCCCGTGATCATGACCGTCCTGATGCCCATCCGGCGCAGCTCGTCGAACCGCTCCCGCATGCCCTCCTTGACGACGTCCTTCAGGTGGATGACGCCCAGGACGCGGGCGCCGTGCTCGTCCTCTAGGGCCACCAGCAGCGGCGTGCCGCCTGCCTCGGAGATCCGGTCGGTGAGCGCCTGCGCGTCCGGCGAGACGCTGCCGCCCCGCTCCTTGACCCAGGCGACGACCGACCCGGTCGCGCCCTTGCGGACCCTGCGCCCGTCGACGTCCACGCCCGACATCCGCGTCTGGGCGGTGAAAGCGACCCACTCGGCCTGCCGCAGCTCGCCTTGGTGGCGTTCGCGCAGCCCGTACTTCTCCTTGGCGAGCACGACGATCGAGCGGCCCTCGGGCGTCTCGTCGGCCAGGGAGGACAACTGGGCCGCGTCCGCCAGCTCGGCCTCGGTCGTGCCCTTGACGGGGACGAACTCGGCGGCCTGCCGGTTGCCGAGCGTGATGGTGCCGGTCTTGTCGAGCAGCAGGGTCGAGACGTCACCGGCGGCCTCGACGGCACGCCCCGACATCGCGAGCACATTGCGCTGCACGAGTCGGTCCATGCCGGCGATGCCGATCGCGGAGAGCAGGGCGCCGATGGTCGTCGGGATCAGGCAGACCAGCAGGGCGGTCAGCACGATCACCGACTGCTTCTGGCCGGCGTAGATCGCGAAGGGCTGCAAGGTGACGACGGCGAGCAGGAAGACGATGGTGAGGGACGCGAGCAGGATGTTCAGCGCGATCTCGTTGGGCGTCTTCTGCCGGGCGGCGCCCTCGACGAGGGCGATCATCCGGTCGATGAAGGTCTCGCCGGGCTTGGTGGTGATCTTGATGACGATCCGGTCGGAGAGCACCTTCGTACCGCCGGTGACGGCACTGCGGTCGCCGCCGGACTCCCGGATGACCGGCGCCGACTCCCCCGTGATCGCGGACTCGTCCACGCTCGCGACACCCTCGACGACGTCTCCGTCGCCGGGAATGATGTCGCCGGCCTCGCAGACCACCAGATCGCCGACGCGCAGTTCGGTCCCCGGCACCCGCTCCTCGTTCCTGCCGGTCATCCGCCGGGCCACGGTGTCGGTCTTGGCCTTGCGCAGGGTGTCGGCCTGCGCCTTGCCGCGGCCCTCGGCGACCGCCTCCGCCAGGTTGGCGAAGATCGTGGTCAGCCACAGCCAGGCGGCGATCGCCCAGCCGAACCAGTCGCCCGGGTCCAGGCAGGCCAGCACGGTGGTGAACACCGAACCGATCAGCACCACGAACATCACCGGGGACTTGACCATCACCCGCGGGTCGAGCTTGCGTACGGCGTCGGGGAAGGACTTCAGCAGCTGCTTGGGGTCGAACAGGCCCCCGCCGACGCGTCCTTCGCTCTGGTGACCCGTGGGCGTGTCCCGGTGCGGTGCCCGGGTGGTCGTGACAGTGGACATCGAGTCCTCTTGCTTCGTACGGGTGGTCATGACGCCAGCCCTTCGGCCAACGGCCCCAGCGCCAGGGCCGGGAAGTAGGTCAGCCCGGTGATGATCAGGATCGTGCCGACCAGCAGCCCGCTGAAAAGCGGCTTGTGCGTGCCCAGGGTTCCCAGGCTTGCCGGTACGGGCTTCTGCTCGGCGAGCGAGCCGGCCAGCGCCAGTACGTACACCATCGGCAGGAACCGGCCCAGCAGCATCGCGAGACCGATCGTCGTGTTGAACCACTGCGTGTCCGCGTTCAGCCCGGCGAACGCCGAACCGTTGTTGTTCGCACCCGAGGTGTACGCGTACAGCACCTCGGAGAATCCGTGCGCACCGGAATTCAGCATCGAGTGGGGCGGGGTGGGCAGGGCCATCGCCGCGGCGGTGAAGCAGAGCGCCAGCGCCGGTGTGATCAGGATGTAGCAGGCCGCGAGCTTGATCTCACGGGTGCCGATCTTCTTCCCGAGGTACTCGGGCGTACGGCCGACCATCAGACCCGCGATGAACACCGCGATGATCGCCATGATCAGCATGCCGTAGAGGCCGGAGCCGACACCGCCGGGCGCGATCTCGCCGAGCTGCATGCCCAGCATCGTGATCCCGCCGCCGAATCCCGTGTACGAGGAGTGGAACGAGTTCACCGCACCGGTCGAGGTGAGCGTGGTGGCCACGGCGAAGATCGACGAACCGGCGATCCCGAACCGGGTCTCCTTGCCCTCCATCGCCCCGCCCGCGATGTCGAAGGCGGGTCCGTGGTGAGCGAACTCGGTCCACATCATCAGGGAGGTGAAACCCAGCCAGATGACGCCCATCGCCGCCAGGATCGCGTAACCCTGCTTGAGCGAGCCGACCATCCGGCCGAACGTCCGCGTCAGCGCGAACGGAATGACCAGGATGAGGAAGATCTCGAACAGGTTGGACAGCCCGTTGGGGTTCTCGAACGGGTGGGCCGAGTTGGCGTTGAAGTAGCCGCCGCCGTTCGTACCCAGCTCCTTGATGACCTCCTGGGAGGCCACGGCGCCACCGTTCCATTGCTGCGAGCCGCTCATGAACTGGCCGACCTCATGGATGCCGGCGAAGTTCTGGATGGCACCGCAGGCGACCAGCACCAACGCGCCGACCACGGAGATCGGCACCAGGACGCGCACGGTGCCGCGCACCAGGTCGGCCCAGAAGTTGCCGAGTTCACCGATACGGGACCTGGCGAAGCCCCGTACCAGCGCGACCGCGACGGCGATGCCGACGGCGGCCGAGACGAAGTTCTGTACCGCGAGGCCGCCGGTCTGGACGACATGGCCCATGGCCTGCTCGCCCGCGTACGACTGCCAGTTGGTGTTCGCGACGAACGACGCAGCCGTGTTGAACGCCTGGTCCGGGTCGATCGAGGAGAAGCCCAGCGAACCGGGCAGACTGCCCTGGAGCCGCTGGAGCAGGTAGAGGAAGAGAACACTCACCGCGGAGAAGGCGAGCACACCACGCAGATACGCGGTCCAGCGCATCTCCGCGTCGGGATTGGCGCCTATGGCCTTGTATATCCACTTCTCGACCCGAAGGTGGTTCTTCGAGGAGTAGACGCCGGCCATGTGGTCGCCGAGCGGTCGGTACGCCAGTCCCAGCGCCGCGACGAGCGCGAGGACCTGGAGCATTCCGGCAAGGACGGGGCTCATATCGGGCTCAGAACCTCTCCGGGTACAGGAGGGCGAGGACGAGATAGCCCAGCAGGGCTACGGCCACGACGAGGCCGACGATGTTCTCGGCGGTCACAGCTTGGCCACCCCCTTGGCGATGAGAGCCACCAACGCGAACACCGCGATCGTGGTGACGACGAAGGCCACGTCGGCCATCGTGTGCTCCTAGATGAGGTACGGATTCTCGGACCTCTTGAGCAAACCTCGCGGCAAAGGCGTCGTGGCCTGCGTTGATGGCTTCCTTACGGGGAATGCCGGGCCCTTGACGGCCCGCATACACGCCCCATACGCGCCCCATACGCGCCCCTTTTGTGCGCTCTCCGGAGCGGGCCTTGTGCGCTCTCCGGAGCCGGCCCGGGGCGCGCAAAAGCCGGTGGGCCGTACCCCCTCGAAAGGGGGTACGGCCCACCGGCCGAAGCTTGTACCGGGCGGCTGTCCGGCTCGGCTCAGCGCACCTCGGTGATCTCGGGTCCGCGCTGGAGCTGGCCCATGCCTCCGGAGAACTTCGAGTTCTCCTGGCTCTCCTGCTGGACGCCCTCGGGCACCATCTGGGCGTCGTCGGGAAGCTTGAGGACGATCGGGTCCCGCGGCGCCATCGGGCCCTCGCCGCGGACGACCACGGTGTCCCGGAAGACCGTCTCCAGCAGTCCCGCCGCCTCCGGCTGCACGGCGCCCTGGCCGGAGATCACTCCGCGCAGGAACCAGCGCGGGCCGTCGACGCCGACGAAGCGCACCAGCTGCACGCCGTTCGTCCCGTCCGGGAGCTGTACGGGGACCTGGGCGCGCAGCTCCCAGCCCAGCGGTCCCTCGACCTCGTCGATGATCCCGCCCTGCTGGGTGATGCCCGAGGCGATCTCCTCGCGGACCTCGCCCCAGATGCCCTCCTTCTTGGGGGCGGCGAAGGCCTGCAGCTGGATGGCGCTGTCGCGCATCACCACGGTCGCCGCGACGATCGCGTCACCGGCCACCTCGACGCGCAGTTCCATGCCCTCGACGCCGGGCACGAAGATGCCGCCCAGGTCGACCCGGCCCTCGCCGGGCCGGGAGACCTCGGTGATGTCCCACGGTCCGTCCGGCCGCGGCGCCGGCGGGAGATTCACCCGACGCGAGCCGCTGTCGGCCCCATCGGTGTCATCGAGCTCGTCGACGACCTGCTCGGCCTCGCGCGCTTCGTCCGCCACGTCCTCGGCGGAACCACTCTTCTTGCGACGTCCGAACACGTCACTGTCCTTCCCGGTCGGGTACGACCGAAGCGTAGCTGTTCCCGCCCTGGGTATTCCCGCCCCTGACGCCATCAACATCACCGGAAGCGTGGCCTCCGGTGGAACCGAAGCCTCCCTCGCCACGAGCCGAGCCGGGAAGTTCCGCCACCTCGTGGAAGCGCACCTTCTCGACCTGCTGAACGACCAGTTGGGCAATCCGGTCGAACCGCTCGAACCGCACGGGATCGCGCGGGTCGAGATTGATGACGATCACCTTGATCTCTCCACGGTACCCGGCATCGACCGTCCCCGGGGCATTCACGAGTGCGACTCCGCAGCGTGCGGCGAGGCCGGACCGCGGGTGCACGAACGCGGCGTACCCGTCGGGCAGCGCGATCGACACCCCGGTGGGCAGCACGGCCCGCTCGCCCGGCGCGAGTTCGGCGGCCTCGGTGGTCACCAGATCGACGCCGGCGTCGCCCGGGTGCCCATAGGCCGGAATCGGCACCTCCGGGTCGACACGGCGGATCAGGACGTCCACGGGACGGCGCATCAGGGGTTCACCTCGAACGCGCGAGCGCGCTTGACCTGGTCCGGGTCGGCCATCGCCGCCCGGATCTCGGCCGGGCGGCCGTTCTCGATGAAGTGGTCGACCTTGACCTCGATGAAGAGGGCCTCGGCACGGACCGCCACCGGTCCGTCCGGCCCGCCGATCCGGCCGGTCGCCCGGGAGTAGATCTTCCGGCCGTGCACCGCGGTGACCTCTGCGTCGAGGTGCAGCACCGTGTCTACCGGAACCGGAAGTACGAAGTCGGTCTCCAGCCGCCCGGTCACCGCGATCACCCGCAGCAGCCAGTTCAGCGAGCCGAGCGTCTCGTCCAGCGCGGTGGCCAGAATGCCCCCGTGTGCCAGGCCCGGAGCGCCCTGGTGGGCGGCCTGCACGGTGAACTCGGCGGTGACACCGACCCCCTCGCCGGCCCGCGCCTGGAGGTGCAGCCCGTGCCGCTGTCCTTCGCCGCAGCCGAAACAGTGTTCGTAGTGCGCGCCGAGGAGTTCGCCGGGGGCCGGGGCTTCGGGGTGTCGGACCGGTTTCACCGCGCCGACCGGGGGCTTCAGAGCCGCAGATGTTCCACTCACAGGCGCAGACCTTACCCGCGCGGCCACCCGGGGGTCGCGCCGTGCCAAGCTTGGGTTCATGCAGCCTTCCACCCCGCCCTTCGACGAACGACTGACCGCGCCCCGTTCGTGGTGGCTCATCGCCTTCCTGGTCGGCATCGCCTGTGCCCTGATGCTGCTGCCACTCGGCACTCTGCCGCTGCTGGCCGGCCTGGTGGGCGGCACGGCCCTGTCGGCGGTCGCGGTGAGCTCGTACGGCTCGACCAGGATCCGCGTGGTCGCCGGCGCCCTGGTGGCCGGTGACGCGCGGATCCCGGTGACGGCGCTCGGCGAGGCCGAGGTGCTGGACGCGGAGGAGGCCCGCGCGTGGCGCTCGTACAAGGCGGACACCCGCGCGTTCATGCTGCTGCGCAGCTACATCCCGACGGCGGTCCGCGTGGAGGTCACCGACCCGCAGGACCCGACGCCGTACGTCTATCTGTCGACCCGCGAGCCGCAGGCCCTGGTCGCGGCGCTCAGTGCGGTACGGGCTTAGCCCCTAGGGCTCCGGTTCGCCCGGCTCCGGCTCGCCCGGCAGTTCCTTGCGCCGGAGGCCCGGCCGCTTCGGCGCAGGCTGCGGCGGGAGCCGGTCCCAGGGGATCTGGCGCTTGCGCAGGTCCTTCCTGACCCGTTCGGCAAGCTTTCTGGTGTCGCGCCGGTTCGTCATCGCGCCGACGGCTGCGCCGACCAGGAACGGGACGAGATTCGGCAGATCGCGCACCATGCGCTTCGCGATCTGCTGGCGCAGCTCACGCTTCATCCGGCCGCCCAGCGCCGCGTCGACCGTCGCCGGGTGGGCGACGTCGATGCCGCGCTCCTCCGTCCAGGACGTGAGGTAGGCGCCGGAACGCTGGGTGATGCCGCCCGGTGGGCGCAGCCCGTAGACCTCGTGCAGCTCGGCGATGAGCTTCATCTCGATCGCGGCCACACCGCTGATCTCCGTCGCCAGCTCGGCGAGCATGGCGGGCGGTACGGGCATCATGGCCGCCGCGCCGATACCGGCGCCGACGGCTGCGGTGGATCTGCTCGCCCCTGCGATGAGTTTGTCGGCGAGCTCCTCGGGCCCGAGGCCCGGGAACTGCTTGCGCAGGGTGGCGAGATCACGCACAGGGATGCGGGGAGCGTTCTGGATGATCAGGTCGGCGATATGACCGATCGCGGCCCTGGCGCTCTCCCCGCCCTTGCGTGCTCCCCGTTTCACTGAATTCAGACGGCCTGCCCCGGTCACGGGCTCCGTCCTGTCGACCTGTCCGGCCCCATCGGCCGTGTCGACTTCTGCTTCTTCTTCGGCTGCCGTGACCGCTTCGAGCGAGGCCCACCGGCCCCGCTCGCCGTCCCGCTCACCCGGGGAGGGTGGCAGGGCGGACCGCTCAGCAGGCGCTGCTACGCCTTCTGCCGGGCCAGTGCCGCCCTGATCCGCCTCCGACGACCTTTTGCGCCGCAAGCGTCGCTTCCGGAACGGTGTGTCGCCTGCCACGGTCGGCTCGACCTAGTCGCAGTCGCGGCAGATCGGCTGGCCGTTCTTCTCGCGTGCCAACTGGCTCCTGTGGTGCACGAGGAAGCAGCTCATGCACGTGAACTCGTCGGCTTGCTTGGGCAGGACCCTTACGGCCAGTTCTTCGTTGGACAGGTCTGCTCCGGGCAGCTCCAGTCCTTCGGCCGCGTCGAACTCGTCGACGTCGACGGCGGACGCCGTCTTGTCGCTCCGGCGTGCCTTGAGTTCTTCAAGGCTGTCCTGGTCGACGTCGTCATCGGTCTTGCGTGGGGTGTCGTAATCCGTTGCCATGTCGCTCTCCCCCTCTGGGTGTCTGCGGTGTCTCAGCGCACGTAACGCGTGAGAGGCCGGACTTGTGCCCGACCCGAGGCGGAGATTTTGCCTCACATCAAGGTCTGTTACTCAATCGACACCCAAAAGGACCGCTCGTGAGCGATCGGCTTGGGTGGCGATGGGGACCGTACACGGTCCCGGTATCGCGCTTCACGGGCGCCACCCCGTGTACTTCCCGTGATATCGGGCCCCGAAAACCCCGACTTTTGCGGGATTTCCGGTGAAGGCCCTGATCACGGAGCGTTGACGTGTCTGAATTCGCTCCTGTGATCGATCACACACGTCCGCTCCGGGCGCAGGTCCCGAAAATTCCGCTCAAAGCGAACAAAGTAAATCGTGTGCGGATCGATCCGCCCGGCCCGTCAGACGGGAAGTGAGACACGCATCACAAGACCACCCCCCTCGCGGGGTTCCGCGAGGATACGGCCGCCGTGAGCGCGCGCCACGGACCGCGCGATCGACAGGCCGAGCCCCACCCCCTTGTCGCTGCCCGTCCGCTCCGTACGGAGCCGCCTGAAGGGCTCGAAGAGGTTGTCGATCTCGTAGGCGGGCACCACGGGTCCCGTGTTCGAGACCACCAGCATGGCCTGGCCCGACTGCAGCTCGGTGGTGACCTCCACCCAGCCCTCCGCCGGGACGTTGTAGCGCACGGCGTTCTGTACGAGGTTCAGCGCGATCCGCTCCAGCAGGACGCCGTTGCCCTGGACGACGGCCGGGGCCCGCTCGCCGCGGATCTCCACGCCCCGTTCCTCGGCCTCGCCGCGCGTCTGGTCGATCGCGATCGAGGCCACCTCGGCAAGGTCGACGGGTTTGCGCTCGACGATCTGGTTGTCACTGCGGGCGAGCAGCAGCAGGCCCTCGACCAGCTGCTCGCTGCGCTCGTTGGTGGCCAGCAGGGTCTTGCCGAGCTGCTTCAGCTCCGGCGGGGCCTGGGGATCGGAGAGATGGACCTCCAGCAGCGTGCGGTTGATGGCGAGCGGGGTGCGCAGTTCGTGCGACGCGTTCCCGACGAATCTCTGCTGGGCCGTGAAGGCCCGCTCCAGGCGGTCGAGCATCTCGTCGAAGGTGTCGGCGAGCTCCTTCAGCTCGTCGTCCGGGCCGTCCAGCTCGATCCGGCGGGACAGATCGGTTCCGGCCACCCGGCGGGCGGTGCGGGTGATCCGGCCCAGCGGGGAGAGCACCCGGCCCGCCATGGCGTAGCCGAAGGCGAAGGCGATGACACTGAGGCCGACCAGGGCCAGCAGCGACCGGTTGAGGAGGGTGTCCAGCGCCTGCTGGCGCTGGTGGTTGACGCAGGTGTTCATGGCCGCCTGGGCGGCTTCGGGTGTGGTGATGCCGCTGAAGTTGCACACGTCACTGGTGACCTGGCCGCTCACGATCGTGAACGGCAGCTCGCTGCCCACATGGAGGGCCTCGGCGGCCAGCATGTAGATGATCGAGAGGAGCAGGATGCCGGCGATCAGGAACATGCCGCCGTACAGCAGGGTGAGCCGTATGCGGATGGTCGGACGCAGCCAGTAGGGCGGCTCCTGATGTTTGGGCTCCCAGGTGGGCTTCGGAGGCGCCGTCGGCGGCGCGGGGAAGGCGGGCATCGGCTATCAGATCCGGTAGCCGGAGCCGGGCACGGTGACGATCACCGGCGGCTCGCCGAGTTTGCGGCGCAGCGTCATGACGGTCACGCGGACGACGTTGGTGAACGGGTCGGTGTTCTCGTCCCAGGCCTTCTCCAGCAGCTGCTCGGCCGAGACGACGGCGCCCTCGCTGCGCATCAGGACCTCCAGCACGGCGAATTCCTTCGGCGCGAGCTGGATCTCGGTCTCGCCCCGGAAGACCTCGCGGCGGTTGGGGTCGAGCTTGATCCCGGCGCGCTCCAGGACGGGCGGCAGCGCCACCGTCGTCCGCCGGCCCAGCGCCCGTACCCGCGCGGTGAGCTCGCTGAAGGCGAACGGCTTGGGCAGATAGTCGTCGGCGCCCAGCTCCAGCCCCTCCACCCGGTCGCTGACGTCCCCGGACGCGGTGAGCATGAGCACCCGGGTGGGCATGCCCAGCTCGACGATCCGCCGGCAGACGTCGTCGCCGTGCACCAGGGGGAGGTCCCGGTCCAGCACCACGACGTCGTAGTCGTTGACCTCGACGCGCTCCAGGGCCGCGGCACCGTCGTACACGACATCGACGGCCATGGCCTCACGGCGCAATCCGGTGGCCACCGCATCGGCGAGCAGTTGCTCGTCCTCCACGACGAGTACGCGCACGGCGCTGTCCTTCCTTAGAAACTTCAGTACGTAGGTGACTTCAGAACGTCTCGATGTGCCCACGGTCCGTGATGCGGGCCGCTCATCAGCTCGGTCTGTGCTGCTCCATCCTGCCCGCAACGCGTATAAACCGGCGGTAAGACGGCGCTCGCCCCCCGGGGCCCCGGGGAATCGACAGGATTTCCGGACCAGTTGAGGTTTCTCTGAGCTTGGTGCCGGGGAGGACGCATGCACACCCGCGATCACGCCTCGAATGTGGCGTGCCACAGGCCACTCCGTCCCCGGAGAGCGCGTGATCACCCGCCCTACCGCCTCCGCGCGGAGGGAAACCCGGGCACACCCCCGTGCCACCGACCCACGATGAGGGGGCGCATTATGGACGCTTTCACCGCCGGTCTGCTGCAACGCATCAAGACCACCGAGTCCGACCTCACGAAAGCTCGGGAGACGGGCGACGACTTCCTCGCGGATGTCGAGCAGGGCGAGCTGGACGACCTGCACCGCCTCGCCGCCGAGCACGGCGTCGAAATCGGCGCCACCAGCGCCTGAGCCGCGCGAGAGGGGCCCCTGACGCCGGATACGGCGTCAG
>NZ_JBHVFF010000302.1:0-10117 GCF_042801895.1 Streptomyces sp. NPDC057543
GCCGTATCCGGCCGGCCGCTGTGCCCGAGAGCTCCGACAGCACGGAGAGCGGAAGTCCGCCGTCGTGCAGTCCCCAGGAGAGTCGGCGCAGCCGCTCCTCGGAGAGCTGTGGCCCGGGCACCACCAGAGCCAGGTCGGCGTCATGGGCGAAGGCGCTGCCCAGCACCGTCGACGCGTCGTCGTCGGCCGGTGCCGGTGCGAGCCGGCCCGGCACCTGGACCTCGCACTCCAGCGGCGCGGTGCCCACCGGTACGGCGGCCACGACCCGGTACGGATGGTCCGCACGGGAACCCAGCAGCCGCACCGCGCGTTCCACTCTCGAAGCCTCGCCGACCACCAGTACCCGCCGCACCGTCCGCTGCCGCCGCAACCGCCGTACCCCCCATGCGGCCAGGCCCGCCGGCAGGCCGGGCAGCAGTGCGACGACCGCCGTCGCGGGATCGACCGCGTCACCGGTCATGGTCCGCAGCACGGCGAGCACGCCGATGAGCAGCAGCCAGTCGCCGGCCGTGGTCAGCACCCCCGGCGGATCGCCCGGAGACCGGCCCGCGTACCGGCCGCGCGCGGCCCGCACGCCCGACCATGCCAGCGCGGCCACCGCCGCGGCGACCCCGGGCCGCGGCTGCCCGCCCACCCACAGGACGAGCCATGCCGGAATCCCCAGGCCGAGCAGTTCGGCGCCGATGAGTACCGGCAGGCGCCGGCCCGTCCGTCTCTTGGCCGCGGGCGGTCCGGATCGTTCGCGTTGTCCGGCAGAAGCCCTCCACACATCGTCAAGTTCTTTGCTGCGAGGCCGATTTGAAGCAGTCCGTGGAAGCGGCGCCCCCGCCAGTCCCACGGGTCCTGATCTGTCCGAATCGGGTAGCTCGACATGCCCCATGAACCCCCCAGTCACAGTTGCATCGCCACAAACGGGACGCATCCGTCGATCCAGGGGACTGACGGATGCGCCCGCGCTCGGTGCACGATATCCACACACGTGCCATTTCGCTGGAGTTTCAGTGAAGTTCAGACATGCGCACTGACTCTGAACTCATCCCGTTCCGCGCCGGATCGCTTGGTCTGTGGGTGACTGTTCGCATTTGGAGGGTGCTGGAATCGGATGGTGTGCGGACATGTAGGTCACCAGTTGCATGGTTCCACCAACAGGCTCGTCTGGGAGGATGGCCCGTCGGGATCAGGACACCCGGCCACGAACGAGAGTGGGGACGTGCGGTGACTCCCGCGGAGAAGAACTGGGCTGGAAACATCACCTTCGGAGCACGGCGGCTGAGCACCCCCCGCTCCGAGGCCGAGCTGCGGGAAACGGTGTCCGCCGCGACCGCGGTGCACGCGCTCGGCACCCGGCATTCCTTCAACACCGTCGCCGACACCCGGGGTGTGCTGGTGTCCGTGGCGGGGCTGCCCCGCAGGATCGAGATCGACCGGAAGGCCGGGGCGGTCACCGTCGCCGCGGGGCTGCGCTTCGGGGAGTTCGCCGGCGTACTGCACGAGAACGGGTACGCCCTGCACAACCTGGGTTCGCTGCCGCACATTTCGGCCGCCGGGGCCTGCGCCACCGGAACGCACGGCTCGGGGGTCGGTAACAGTTCCCTGGCGGGCGCGGTCCGGGCGCTGGAGATGGTCACGGCCGACGGCCGGACCGTGTCACTGGGGCGCGGCGACGCGGACTTTCCCGGAGCGGTGGTCGCGCTGGGCGCCCTGGGCGTGGTGACCGCGCTGACGCTGGACCTGGTGCCCGCATTCGACGTACAGCAGTGGGTCTACGAGGATCTGCCGGAGTCCCGGTTCACCGACGGGTTCGACGAGGTGATGGCGGCCGCGTACAGCGTGAGTGTCTTCACCGACTGGCGTGCGGGGCCGCTCAACCAGGTGTGGATCAAGCAACGGGTGGACCCCGAGGGGCCACGGCGGGCGCCCGGGCAGTGGCTCGGCGCGCGGCTCGCCGGCGGGCCGCGCCATCCGATCCCCGGTATGCCGGCCGAGAGCTGCACTCGTCAGCAGGGCGTTGCGGGACCGTGGCACCGCCGGCTTCCGCATTTCCGCCTGGAGTTCACCCCGAGCAGCGGGGACGAACTGCAGTCGGAGTACTTCGTGGCACGGCGGGACGCGGCCGCGGCGTACGAGGCACTGGCCCGGCTCCGGGAGCGGATCGTGCCGTTGCTGCAGATCTCCGAGATCCGTACCGTCGCCCGCGACGATCTGTGGCTGAGCCCGGCGTCCGGCCGGGACTCGGTGGCCTTCCACTTCACCTGGGTACGCGACACCGCCGCTGTCACCCCCGTGCTAGGGGCGATCGAGGAGGCCCTGGCACCGTTCGGCGCGCGACCGCACTGGGGCAAGGTGTTCACGATCGCCCCCGAGAGCCTGCGTGCGCTGTACGGGAAGTACGCCGATTTTGAGCGGCTGACGGCCCGGTTCGATCCGGAGGGCACGTTCCGCAACGACTTCCTGGCACGCCACTTCCGGCGGTGAACGGCCCTGCCTCCGAAAGGCGGGCCACTCGCCACGGCCGTGGCCCGGCCGTCCACGGGACCGAGGTCAGAGGCCGTCGGGCTCGTCGTCGGGCCGGGAAGGCCAGCGGCCCGGGGACCGTCCCGGTGCCAGCCGCTCAACCACCTCGGCCAGCTCCTCGCAGGCACGCTGGATTCTGAGGCGGATATTGCTCTGTTCGGTGACGACGGCTGCGAGCAGCAGCGCGGTCAGGGCCACCGAACCGTTGAACACGGCGAGATTCACCATCACATGAAGGATGCTGTGGCCCTCGAACGGTCCCACGCCCTGCGTTCCCGCGACGACCGCCAGGACCGACACCAGGAAGGCGCACGGCGCGCTTCCTGCCAGCCGAAAGCGCAGAGCCGCCCAGATGATCAGCGGGAACACCAGGTAGATCATCGCCAGCGAGGTCCTGGTTGCCACCAGGGAGACCGCCACGGAGGCCACCGCCAGCGCGCTCGCCTCGATCCACCGGTCCGTGGCCCGCGGCATCCGCACCGTGCGCAGCACGAGCAGCAGCGGGGTGACCACGAGCACGCCCGTCGCGTCCCCCGACCACCATGCCGTCCAGACCGGCCAGAAGCCGCTCAGCGGCAGATTGTCGTCCACCACGAGCATGCACGTGCCCACGGTCGCGCTGACGACCATGCCCGCCAGCGCACCGAGGAACACCAGCACGACGCCGTCGCGCAGCCGGTCCAGCTCCCTGCGGAAACCGGCCCTGCGCAGTATCAGGTACGAGCAGACGGGAGCCAGGGTGTTGCCCGCCACGACGACGACGGTGAGCAGCGAGACCGAGTCGCTGAGCGTGGCGATGACGGACAGGGAGCCCAGCGCGATACCGGGCCAGGCGCGCAGTCCCAGGAAGAGCAGGGCACCCAGCGCGATGCCCGTGGGGGGCCAGAGCGGGGTGACGATCGCGCCGTGGACGGACACCCCGCGGATCAGACCGAGCCCACCGGCCAGGTAGTAGGCGGCGGCGACGGTCAGGAGGCGCAGCGCGGCCGAGGCCGTGCCTATCGTTCTCTCGCTGCTGGACGACTTGCTGCGGATCACACATCTCATCAGACACCGGCCCGGACGGGTGGCGGCCGTCTGACACGCTCGCCCCGGCCCCGGGCATCAGTTCCCGCCGGGAGCCACTCCGTGGCGCAGGACGAGAACGGCGGCGTCGTCCTGGTGCCCGGTCCGCTCCGCCGCGCGCAGAACCGCGTCGGCCAGCTCGTCGGCGTCGTCGGCCACCCGGGAGACCACCAGCCGCGTCACCGCGTCCAGCCCCTCCTCGATCGGGAACGAAGGACCCTCGACCACCCCGTCGGTGACCAGGACGAACGCACCGGGGTTCGTCAAGCGCCGCCGGGTGACCGGATAGCGCTCACCCGCCCGGATCCCCAGGGGCAGGCCGCCCTCGTCCTCGGTGACACCGAAGTGCCCGTCGGCGGTGGCCCAGACAGCGGCGACATGCCCGGCGCGGGCACTGTGGAGCTCCCGGGTGACCGGGTCGAGGCGGGCAAAGGTGCAGGTGGCGAAGAGGCCCGAGTTCACCGAGAGCAGTAGATCGTTGGTCCGGCCCACGACCTCGCCGGGATCCGTGGCGGTGGCGGCTATCGCCCGCATGGCGATGCGGATCTGACCCATGAAAGCGGCCGCCTCGACGTCATGGCCCTGTACGTCCCCGATGGCGAACGCCAGCGCGCCGTCCGGCAGCACGAACCCGTCGTACCAGTCACCACCGATGTCCAGTCCGCTGCGGGCCGGAATGTACCGGGCAGCTGTCTGCAGCCCCGGCAGGGCGGGCAGCGCCGAAGGGAGCATCTCGCGCTGCAGCGCCTCGGCCAGTTCCACCCGCGCCCGGTGCAGCTCCACCTCCTGGCGCGCCCGTGAGGTGAGCTGCTGCAGAGTGGTGAGCAGTTCGCCGGCGCTCGCCGCACGGGGAGGACGACGCCGGTTCATGTGCGGCTCCGCACTCGGGGGAAGTGACTCCCGCATACTATTTCGGCGCTACGAGCCCCGCAGGACGAGAAACGGCGACATGATCCCGGCAGGACGGTCCGGAACGCGCGGACGGGCCCGCCCGGGGGGATCCTGGGGACAGGACCGCGTCGTGGCGGCGCACCGACGTCCGCGCGCGGTCGCAGGAGGTGAGCGATGACCCGCACGCTGGAATGGATGGTCCGGGTAGGCCTGTCCGAGGAGGACGGTACGACCAGGGCGGAGGCGGTGCTGGACACCGGCTCGGAAAAGCTCGTGGGACACGGGGTCGCCCGCTGCAACCCGGAGGACGTGGACGTCCCCGCCATCGGCGACGAACTCGCGGCGAGCCGTGCCATGAAGGACGTCGCGGCGCAGTTGATGAAGGCCGCCGACCAGGAACTGGAATCGGTCGGGGCCGGACCCGCGACCGGGCCCGTCGCACCGCCGTACGCGTGGTCCGACACCACGGCCTGAGCCTCGCCCCGCACCGGCCGCCGGGCCACGAGGGTGAAGCGGGCGCGGGCAGGACCGCACACGTCCCGACCCTGGGGGAGGTGGCCGATGCGTGAGATTCTTCCGGCGCTCAGTCGCTGGTACGCCGCCGGGGAGCCGTTCGGGCTCGCCACCGTCGTCGCGGTCAGCCGCAGCGCGCCGCGCGGCCCCGGGGCGGCGATGGCCGTGGGCCCGGACGACGAGGTCGTCGGCAGCGTCTCCGGCGGTTGCGTCGAGGGAGCGGTCTTCGAACTGGCCAAGGAGGTCATGGAGACCGGCGATGCCCAGCTCCGTACCTTCGGCTACAGCGACGCGGACGCCTTCGCCGTCGGTCTCACCTGCGGCGGTGAGATCACCCTCCTGGTGCGCCCCGTGACGGCCGCGTACGACGTCTCCTTCGGCGAACTCGCCGCATCGGTCGCCGCTCACCGCCCGGTGGCGGCCGCCGTCGTGACCGATGGCCCCGCCCCGCGCGGCGCCGCCCTCGCCGTCCGGCCGGACACCGTCTGCGGCTCGCTGGGCGCGAACGGACTCGACGCCGCCGTCACCGCCGACGCACGAGGGGAACTCGCCCGCGGCGCAACCGGCTTGCGGCACTACGGTCCCGACGGCGAACGGCGCGAGGACGATGTCACCGTGTTCCTCCAGTCGTTCGCCCCGCCGCCCCGGATGCTGGTCTTCGGCGCGATCGACTTCGCCGCGGCGGTGGCCCGGATCGGGGCGTTCCTCGGCTATCGCGTCACCGTCTGCGACGCCCGCCCCGCCTTCGCCGACCCCCGCCGCTTCCCGGACGGTGCGGAGGTGGTCGTCGACTGGCCGCACCGGTATCTGCGCGGCACGGAGACCGACGCACGGACCGTGATGTGCGTACTCACCCACGACCCGAAGTTCGACGTCCCGCTGCTGGAGGTGGCCCTGCGCACCCCGGCCGCGTACATCGGGGTGATGGGCAGCCGGCGGACCCACGAGGACCGCCTGGCCCGGTTGCGCGAGGCCGGTCTCGGCGAAACTGAACTGACCCGACTGCGCTCGCCCATCGGCCTCGACCTCGGCGCGCGCACCCCCGAGGAAGTGGCAGTGTCGATCGCGGCGGAGATCGTCGCACTGCGCTGGGGCGGCACCGGCAGCCCGCTCACGGAGACGTCCGGGGCGATCCACCGGTGAGCGGCGAACTCGTCGGCCGGTCCGTCGACGGCTGCCCGCCACGGCTGCGGGCTTACGACCTCACCCGCGATGGAGAGCGGGCTCCCGACGCCCTGCGACTCCGCCTCCGGTGTTGTCGTCGGTCAACGACGCTCCGCGTCGCTTCCCTCCTCCGCCTTGGATTCGAAGCCGCACGACGCCGCTCGCTGATCCACTCTCCATCGCGGGTGAGGTCGTTACGGAAGAGCCGACGCCCCGCGGAGAGCCCCTAGGAGGCCCCGGACGGGTCAGGCGGATCAGCCCGCGGGAGCGCAGCCGTTCTCCCGCGTCCGCCCAATGCGTCTCGCGCCAGCGCCGGTCGAGCCGGCCCGCACTCCCCGTACGCACACCGGGGAGCTTCGCCGGTGGCCGCCTCAGCCGGTCGGGCCGAAGTGCCGCTCCACGATCGCCGTGGCGTCGGTGCCGCGCGGCAGGATGCCGTACTGGTGGCCACGCTCCTCACCGAGCCGGGCGGCGACGAACGCCTCGGCCGCCGCCGCTGGAGCATGACGCAGCATCAGCGAGGACTGCAGAGCCAGCGCCATGCCCTCGACCGTCGCCCGGGCGCGGGTCTGCGCGGCGAGCGGGTCGCGCAGGTCCTCGGCCAGCTCCCGGCGCACCCGGCGGATGTGCGCGTCCAGCACGGAATTCGCACCGGACGTGGTCTCCAGCTCGGCCCAGAAGGCGTCCAGCGACTGCGGGGTCCTGGCGATACCCCGCAGCACATCGAGGGCGATGACATTGCCGGAGCCCTCCCACACCGCCATCACCGGCTGCTCGCGGTAGCGCCGGGCCAGCGGCCAGTCCTCGGTGTAGCCGTTGCCGCCCAGGCACTCCAGCGCCTCGTAGGCGTGGTGCGGACCGCGCTTGCAGATCCAGTACTTGGCCACGGCGGTGGCCAGCCGCCGGAACATCGCCTCGGACTCGCCGCTGTCGGCCTCGTACGCATGGGCCAGGCGGAGCGAGGTCCAGGTCGCGGCCTCCGTCTCGAGCGCCAGATCGGCGAGGACCGCCGTCATGGCCGGCTGGTCGACCAGCCGGGCACCGAACGCGCTGCGGTGGTGCGCGTGCCAGATCGCCTCGGACACCGACTGGCGCATGCCCGCGGCGGTGCCGAGCACACAGTCGAGCCGGGTGTGGTTGACCATCTCGATGATGGTGGGAACGCCGCGGCCGGGCTCGCCGACCCGTACCGCCCAGGTGCCGTCGAACTCCACCTCGGAGGAGGCGTTCGACTTGTTGCCGAGCTTGTTCTTCAGCCGCTGGATACGGACGGTGTTACGGGTGCCGTCGGCCAGCACACGCGGCACGAGGAAGCAGGTGAGCCCGGCCTCGGCCTGGGCCAGGACCAGGAACGCGTCCGACTGCGGGGCCGAGAAGAACCACTTGTGCCCGGTCAGCAGATGGGCCCGGCCCTCGGGGTCGGAGGCCAGCGGGACGGCCCGCGTGGTGTTGGCGCGGACGTCCGAGCCCCCCTGCTTCTCCGTCATCCCCATGCCGAACGTCAGCCCCGACTTGCGGCCCGGCGCGATCGGCCGGGGGTCGTACGAGCGGCTGAGCAGGCCCGGCAGCCAGTCCCGCCCCACCTCCGGATCGCGCTGCAGGACCGGGACCACGGCATGCGACATGGACATCGGGCAGGCGTGGCCGGGTTCGATCTGGGCGAACAGCATGAAGGAGGCCGCCCGTGCCACCGCCGCTCCGGGCTTCGGGTCGGCCCAGCCCGCGGTGTGCGTGCCGTGGTTCACCGCCGCGCCGATGATCTCGTGGTACGCGGGGTGGAAGTCGATCTCGTCGACACGGTTGCCGTAACGGTCATGGGTGCGCAGCACGGGCGGGAAGGTGTGCGCGAGCTCCACGTCGATCTGGAACCGCTCGGAACCGACCAGGGTGCCGATCCCGTGCAGCTCCTTCTCGTGCCAGGCCGCGCCGAAGGCCCGGACGGCCTCCGAGAGCGGCAGGTTGGTGCCGTACTCGTCGAGATCCTTCCTGGGCGGGGCCTGGTTGGTGACCTCGTGGGTGGGGTGTGGTGCGGGGGCGTCGGGTCGGAGGCCGGTCCGGTGCGGGGTGGCGTTCATCGCGGGTTCCTGTCCTGGGGAGGTGGGCGGGGGCGGCGAGGAAGCGGGGGAGCGGGTGCGGCTCGCGATCAGGCGCCGTGGGCTCCGACCGCTCTCAGGCACAGCGTGGTGATGCCTGCCACGACCGGTTCCGGTTCGGTCCGCCCGCTGATCGGTGACAGTGGGCCGAGCAGTGCCTCGCCGACCGCCCCGATCACGGCGGCGGCCGACAACCGCGCGTTCTGCGCGGGCAGTTCACCCGAGGCGATCCCTGCGGCGACGGCCGACTCGGCGAGGGCGTGATAGCCGCGCCGGTACGTCAGCCGCTCCTGCTCGACGAGCGGATCGACCGGTTCGGCCAGCAGCGCCCAGGCCGTACGAGGGTTGCGCAGCGCACGGTACGCGAAGACCTCGACCAGCGCGCGCAACTGCTCGGCGGCACCGCTCCGCGCCCGCACCGCCTCTTGCACCGTGCCGAGTTCATGACCTGCGACGTGGCGGAAGACCGCCGCGAGCAGCTCCTGCTTGGAGGTGAAGTGGTTGTAGACGCTGCCGGTGGCGACGCCGGCCCGGTCGGCGATCGCGGAGATGCCGGCCGCCGCGTATCCGCCCTCGGCCAGCAGTTGCCGTGCGGCTTCCAGCAACCGTTCGCGGTGCGCGAGCCGGGTCGCCTCGGTGCGGGCGGTGGGGCGGTAGGCCACGATGTTCTGAACCTCGATTCATATCTTCCTCTCTCACTGAACCACTGTTGTTCGCACCGCGCAACGGCCCTGTCGCAGAACTGCCGTTCTCGTTTCCGTGAGTAAGGGAACGGGGGTTCAAGGTTGTGCGGGTGGCGGCTGTTACGGAATTCCCCGGCGACTCGCGCGGGGTGTACGCGGCCGTGCGCCCCGCGCTCGGGTTCACCGGCGGGTGCGCCGGCGCGGTGCCGGGCGGGTGGATGTAGTGGGCAGTGGTTGACAGGTACTCGGACGGCCGGAATGTGTGCCCGGTGCAGACGCGTGTGACGGAAATGTCCGTACTTCGTCACACGTATCGGGGCGCCTTCCATGACTCGGGCCACCGGGCCACAGTGTGCGTTCTCGGCAACAGGCCGGGATCGAACAACGCTCGGACCGCAAGGGTCCGGGCCCGTATCCGAGGGGTATTCATGTCCCGTTCCGCACGGCGGTTCACTGCCGCCGTTCTCGCTTCCGGCGCTCTGGTGGCTGCCGCCGCCCTCCCGGCGACCGCAGACGAACACGGCCGCGGTCACAGCCGGACCGACGAGCGTCCGGCGGTGGTTCTGGGCGCGATCCAGTACAACGGCTTCGGTCGTGCCAGCGGCTCCAACCGCAGCCTCAACAGCGAATGGGTCACCGTCACCAACACCGGCCGCCACGCGGTCAACCTCCGAGGCTGGACCCTGAGCGACGAGAGCCGCCGCACCTACCGGTTCAATCTGCGCCTGGCCGGCCGCTCCTCCGTGCGCGTGCACACCGGAATCGGCCGCGACACCGCACGCGACGTCTACCAGGACCTCCGCAGGCACGTCTGGGACGCCCGCGACACGGCGACACTGCGGGACGCGTACGGCCGCAGAGTCGACTCGAAGTCCTGGGGCCGCGACCGCGACGACCGTAGCGGTCACCAGGGCCGTGATCATGGGCGCGGCGACGACCGTAGCGGTCACCAGGGCCGTGATCATGGGCGCGGCGACGACCGTAGCGGTCACCAGGGCCGTGATCATGGGCGCGGCGACGACCGCAGCGGTCACCAGGGCCGTGATCACGGACGCGGCGACGACCGCAGCGGTCGTCATCACCACGACGGTCGCGACTGACCCGACCGGCGTCCGCTCCCCGTCCCCGGAACGGCCGCCACCACCCTGATCGCGGCGCCCCGCGGCCCACCCCGGCCGCGGGGCGCCGCCCGTG
>NZ_JBHVFF010000303.1:0-10030 GCF_042801895.1 Streptomyces sp. NPDC057543
GCAGAACCACAGCAACACCGACCTGATCGAGTTCCGCAACATCCGGGTGCGGAACCTGTAGTCGCCCAGCGACCGGCGCCGGGCTCGGGGCAACAGCCCCGGGCCCGGCATCGACACGGGTGGTCAACCCGAAGCGTGACTCCGGGGGGCCTGCTGGTGGGAGTCGGCCCTCCGCGACCACGGCCGTGTCGTCAGTGGTCGAACACCCCCCTCGGACCTCGCTGCAGCGGCAGGGCCGCGGCCTCAAGGTCGCGGCCCTCGTCGCGTGTTCGCGGCCGGCCGATGTCCCTCATGGGCGCCGGCTCAGGACGTGATGAAAGCCCGCTTCAACTCCACGGCGCTCTCGTCCCGCTCCTGCAGAGGCAGCAGGTCCCGGCGCATCAGTGCCTGGTCGGCGATGACGTAAGCGTCCTTCGCATCAGTCCCCCCGGTATCCGCGGGAGGCATGGTTGACGGTCCTGCCAGGAATGTAGAGCAGCCGCTGACCATGGCCGACCAGCAAAGCGATCAGCAACGCACCCCCGCCGGCGTTCAGATCGACGGCCCAGGTCACCGGGCTGTCCTCGGCCAGTGCGAGGGCATCGCCTATCAGCTCCAGCGGCTCCGCCCCGTTGTTGGGGAATGCGTCGCCGCGTCGACGTGCGCCTGCGCCCCCTGGTGTGCCGGACGCAGTCGTCACCACCTGCAAGAAGTCCGGCGCGAGCTCGTCACCGCGCTCAAGACGCTGCTTCACTCCACCGATTGAGTGTCTCGCTCCCACCGTCGTAGGTGAGCCAGGTCCCGTCCCCGAGCGGGCGCACATAGCTGTCCACCGGCCCCGTGGGATACGCGACCGTCCCGCGTATCTCCAGAGAGCGGGAATCGAGCAGCCAGTGGCGGGCTCGTTCCGGGTCCTCGTCGGATTCGACCGTCGAGGCGATGACAGTGTCGGCGTTGACAAAGCCGCAGCCGTAGTCCCAGCAGAGCGGGTCGTCGTCGGCCGGCTCCGGCACCCCCCTGGCGAGCACGGCACCGTCCAGGGCGTGCAGTTCCAGGTCCGCTCCGTAGTGCTCGACCGTCAAGAAGCCCGGAAGCCCCGCATGGACGTCCATCAGAATGCGGTCCATGCCCTCGTTGAGGTCCCAGCCGATCAGCTTCTCGCCGTCCCAGCGCGCCCAATGGAGCAGGATGCCGTCCTGGCCCATGCCGATACAGAGACCCATGTGGATTCCGTCCGGATGGGAAAGGTGGTGCGAACCGGAGGCCGCACTGTCCAGCGGCAGCCGGGCCAGCTCTCGTCCGTTCCGGGCGTCCAGGACGACCCAGCACTCCTGCCAATCCTGCTCCTCGGGCTCGACCACGACATGTGCCCAGACGAGCCGGGCGTCGCCGGAGACCCGGCTGGATCCGTGCTCGAGGCCACGGCACACCTCCTGCTCATCCCCCGTGTGCGTGTGACCGATCTCGGGCCCCCAGCAGCCATGCCTGTACTCCCACAGCGTCTCTCCGCCCGCGCTTACGGCCCTTACCGCGCGCTGACCCGAGAAAACCGCGAACGAGCCGTCGGGGCTTACCGAGTGGACACCGTGCTCCCACCCCGGCCAGGGAAGGCCGAAGACCGCGATCGGCGCGCGCTCCCCCGCGAAGACCTCGTACAGGTCGTAGACCTCCAGTTCGTGCCCGTTCTGGAGAAGGGCGCGGGGCGGCCTGTCCCCATGGCCCTCGAGGGCGAATCCGTTGACCAGTGCATCTCCACCCGGGAGCCTCACCGAGTCGCGCAGTTGTGCGGTGATCGACATGGCCCGAAGGTAACGGATCTCGCTGACAGCGTGGCCCGTGTCGAGCGGTCGGGTGACGTCGACCGAGAGTCGGCGCCTCCCCGATCCAGGAAAGCGCCGGATCAGCGGCGTACAGGAGTTTCCTGCTGTGACTTTTCGGGGTGGATGACACCGCGGTGCTGGGCTGAGCTGAGCCCTTGCTGGAGCCTCTTCGCGCTGCTTGACACCGCAAGGTCGTTCTCTGTTGCCACCTCCGCCTGTTTTCGCAAGGCAGGCGGACCAGAAAGTCGCACCTGCCCGCCAACTCTGACGCTCAGAAGTGCCAACTCGGCCGCTCAAGTGCCAGCTGAAGCGCTCAGTGTGCGACACGAAGTCGCTCCAGGGAACTGCGGACCGGCCGAACAGGGAGCCCAGTCCCGCGACTTCCGAGTAGGCGGGAGTGACGTCCGCACCGGACCGGGCTCGCAAGGTGACCGTCCCGTCGCCCGGCAGGCAGGGCATCTCTTGCGGATCTTGCCTGACCCGCACCGCCCGGCAGCATCCGTAAGAGCCGACCTAGACGGCCAGGTCCGCCGCGAGATCGTCGCGCCAGCGTACGGACAGACGCCGACTCAAGACCGTCGCCGCCGCGGTCGGCAGAGGCAGCAGTAGGAACTCGCGCAACGCCCCGGCCGCCGAGTCCCGCATGGCCCACGCGCCGAGATCGGCCGCGGTGACGAACGCCGGGTCCGGTTGGTGCCGGGCCGCGTCCAGCAGCCCCCGTGCCGCCCGGGCCTCCGCCGCAAAAGTCCTCATCCGCAGGTCGAGGGCCCCGTCGGCCGGGAGGTCCACCGGCTCGTTCCGGCGGATCCGCTCCAGCGCCTGCGCGATCTCCGGGTAGCTGTCGATGCCGGTCTCGGACGCCAGCCGGGCGAGTTGCGCCGCCATCGCGGAGCGCAATCGCTCCGGCGGCGTCCGGTCGACGAGCCCGCCGAGGTCGAAGTCACGTATCGAGGAGACCGGGTGCCGCGTCGGCTGCACGTCGTCGAGGACCGGCAGCAGCAGCGCGCTCGCCAGCGGTCTGTCACCATCACTCTGCGGATCCCAGGTGATGCCGTATTCCGTCGCCAGGTCGGCCAGCAGCCGGGCGTACCCGGCCGTCGAGCCGGGCCAGGGATCGACGCCGATCCTCTGCCACTCCTGTCCGTCGGGTCCGGTCACGTAGTCCTCGCGGGGCGAATCGACCCGCCGTGCCCCCTCGGGCCGCTCCGCGCCGTCCTGGACAACGGTGACTCGCACCTCGGGCCCCTGCTTCGCCACCTTCACGACCCGGGTCCCACGGGACAGCCTGCGTAGCACCTCCGGACGTCCGAACTGGGCGTCACCGCCTTCCTGGGTGGCGTACGACCACCCGTCACCGCACAAGCCGGCCCGGACCATTGGACGGTACGCCGCCCAGGGCGCGGCGGCGGACAGCCGTGCCTGCTCCCGACTACGCGGCCCGGCGGTCGCGGTCACGGAGCCCAGCCTGTCCAGCAGCTCCTCTGGCGGGATGCCCGCCACGAACACGACGTCCGGCTGCACGGGCGGTGCCTGCTCAGCCGGGGCTCCGAAGGTAAGGACCGCGTAGGGCCCGTCGCGCCGCGGGGCGGGACGGGCAGGCTCGGCCGCAGGCGGGACCAGCGGCTCGACGGCCTCGGCGGCGAGGCCGAGAGGGGAGAGCGGATCAGAGATGGTCGTCCTGTCGTCGTCCCAGATCAACCGGCCCTCGACGGCGAGCGGCGTCCGCCCGTTGAAGGATGTGCCGTTCTCCAGAGCCGTGGCGAAGTCGGCGAGGACGTGCCGCAATGCCGGCCACGGGGTGAAGGACGGGCTGTCCTCGTCGAAGTACCGGCCGACACGCCCGTGGTGCGGGCCGGGACGCGAGACCAGGAAGAGTCCGTCGGAAGACTGCCAGCCGATGCCCAGGGTGATCAGGAGGCGTTCGTGCGGCCAGTACGCGTACTGGTCGCTTTCCTCCTCGTCGAGATCGGCCTCGTCCTCGGCGAGGTCTGATCCGATGTCCCGCAGGAACTCGGTGCTGTGGACGATGTCCTCGACGCCGGACAGCGGTCCGTAGTATCCCAGCGTCGGAGTTCCGTCCTGGAGTTGTACGCCGTCGTGACGTAGCAGCGATTCCTTCAGGTCGGACGGGAACGTCACTCCGAGACGGAGTTCGGCCGCCGCGATGTCCTCCGGGAGGGCCGGCGGCCGGAGCAGCCCGTGGCTGATAGCGGCGTGCTGTGCGAGCCAGGTCTCGATACGGGCCCAGGACTGTTCGACGGTGAGCGTGATCATGTCGGCACCCTAGGCGCGGGCACTGACAGTCCCGTGAAGCAGGCCGCGTGAAGGTCGAGCGCACAGAGGCGGGGCGCTGAGGATGGGCAACTTCGCGGCAGGTACCTGGACACGATGCGTCGGGACAGCGACACCACGGCCGTCTGCGCTAAGCGGCTTGGGCGTCTGCCGCACCTCCAGGTCGCCCGTCCCGTGGTGACCGAGCCCCGTCACGTCCCGGGTGAACCGCATACGTCCCACAGGATGCTGGGGCGAGCGCCCGGAAGACTGCGTTTTCGCAGGTCAGCCCCCGTAGCTCAGCGGATGGAGCAGGTGCCTTCCAAGTGCCGCATCAGGCACGTTCGCCCTGTCGATGACGTCTTGTAGGTGCTGGTCGTCGGGGCCTACTTGGCGGGTGTCAGGTGTTGCTTGGCGGCGGAGACGACGTGGTGATGGGTCGCCCGAGCGCACTCGTGCCAGAACGGTGTGGCGGTCAGGTACGCGCCGAGTACGGAAAGGATGCCGAGGGAGACATCCACGCTGAGGCGACCTTGCTTGGCCCAGTAGACGTCTTGCAGATCGAGGAGCAGAGCGAATTCGTCGGCGATGAGGGCGGTTCCTGCGCCGTAGGCAGCGGCAACGGCCGGGTGGCCGACGGCGCGCTCGTCGCCGCGTACGGCGATGATGCCAATGCCGGCCAGGATGCCGATGCCCAAGTTGTAGTGGTGCAGGTGCTTGCCGCCGGCGGAGACGTTCCCCCAGGGCAGCCATCCGCCGCGAATACCGTGGGTAATGGTCCGCACGCCTCCCCATGTGACCCCGAAGGCGATCCACGTCACGATCAGTGATCTTTTCGTGGGGGTGAGGTGCTGGCTTGCCGATTCGCGCCAGCGTGCGACGAGCGGCGGCCGGGACCGGTTCAGCTCTTGGGACGTATCAGTGACCACGAGGGTGACCTCCCGGATTCGGCGCAACTAAGGTCCGCGTTCTGCTGCGTGGCATCGCCGACCGGAGCGGATGAATCCGCCGTGACGGGAGAAGGGCGAACTGCCTGGGCAACGAAGTTCACGCAGCTGCGGCAGTAGTCATCGCGGTCGCACACGCCGTCTGGTGTCGACGGTGCCTTGCCACCGAACGGCCGAGCACACAGGGCGTCGCCTTCGAGGAGGACACCATGCCACGAGGGTCCGGAGCCAATATCCGTCGCTATGTGTCCGGCGCACATGTGGTACATCCGCCACCTTCCACTCGAACGCGGTTGCGGTGCAGCTCAATGAGAACCCACGTCATTCAAGGTGGCGACTCAAACGCCCCAATCAGGTGAAATGCCCTACTCATTCACGTTCTACAGAGGTTTTCGCATCGCCGTCGGGTGGTGACTGTTGGTCATCTCTCCGGCATTCCGGTGGGATGCGGTATGCGGAGGGTGGGGGCCTGACTGCTGAGCGGCGGGCTTGGTATCCGTCATCTCGGTGTTCCTCAGCCTTCGATCGGCCAGTTGAGGACCTCGCTGATGCCGCGGCCCATCATCCATTCAAGCTCGTCGGCAGTGAAGTCGTAGTGCTTGGTGAACTGCTCGATGGTGTCGGTGCAGGTGATGCCGTGGCCGAGCAGGCGGGCGATGTCGGTGCCGCAGAAGCAGCGCTGCGGGCCCATCTTGTCGACCATCTCGCGCACGTGGAGCGCCTCCAGCGCACTCCGCACGTCACCTCGGTCAGCGCCCACTGCATCCTGCGTACCTACTACGGTGATTCCCTCAGATGGCTGCGCAAGATCAGCGCGCTCGATCCGGAGGAGGAAAGCGCGCTCCGCACCCCAGCCCCTGTACCCCGTGCAGCGCCAGTCGCTCCGAACGCCGCCGAGCAGGCCATGCTGGAGGTGCTGCGGCGCGACGGCCGCGTTATTCTCACCGAAATGCAGGCCGCCACCGGCCTGTCCGAGACCGTAGCCAAACGGCGCCTGGAACGTCTGCGCGCCAACCGCGTGCTGTATCTCGCCGTCGAATACGATCACGAGCCGCCCGGACACGGTATCCAGGCTCTGTGCTGGCTGACCGTCGCTCCCCACGCACCGGCGCAGGCGGGCCGGGCAGTCGCGGACCACCCCGAAGTACGTTTCGCCGCAGCCGTGACCGGTCGGACCGACCTCGCCATCTCCGTGCTCTGCCGCACCACCGATGACCTCTACGTTTTCCTGACCGAGAAGATCGGTGAGCTGAGCGACGTATACACAGCAGAGACTGTCCTCACGCTCCGACGAGTCAAAACCCTCACCACCGAACCCCCGCCGCACACCTCCAGCCTCACCTGAACGACTGGGCGCTCCCGCTCACGACAACGGCACCCGTGCCAACGGAACCAGGTCACCGAGCAGGCCCTTCGGTCCTCACCCGACCGCGCCACGAATCGCGGGGCCTTCCTCACTCTCCGTTGGGCTGTCTCCCACATGGAGTTGCGGGCCTGCGGGCGCCATGAGTTTGTGGGAGTCGTGTTCTGCCAGATCTCGACTTTCAGGAGGAGACATGCGCACTGCGCATAACGGCGACCCGGCCAACAGGCTGTCCGTGGTGTACACGGTCCACGTCGTCGAGGGCGGTGAGCAGGGCTTTCTCGACGCATATGAGCAAATTAGGAAGTCCGTCGCCAGCGTCCCCGGACACATCATCGAGCGGTTGGGAGAACCCGTCGACGACTCCCGGCAGTGGGTGATCACCAGCGAGTGGGAGACGCCCGAGCACTTCTTCTCCTGGCAACAGAGTGAGGACCACCGAGAACTGCTGGTTCCGCTGCGCAACTGGGTCGACCGGACCCAGTCACTGCGGTACCGAGTCGTTCAGGAGACCATGGGGGTGCCGTCATGACGCACCCCCCCACCACAGGACCGGTCGCCGTCCTCGGTCTCGGCGCGATGGGCACCGGCCTGGTCACTCGCCTTCTTCACCAGGGCATTCAGGTACGCGTCTGGAACCGCACCGCGGAGCGGACCGAGCCGCTCGCCCGGGCCGGCGCCGTAGCCGCCGCGCATCCGGCCGATGCCGTCGAGGGTACGAGCGCCGCCATCTGTACCGTGGCCGACGGCGAAGCCCTTGCCGCCGTGCTGCACGGACCGGACGGGATCCTGACCAGGGGCTCGTACCCCGGCGCCCTGGTCTGCGCCAGCACGGTCTCCCCCGAAGAGGTCGTCCGCCTCACCAGCGACGCGCACTCCGTTCTGGACGTCGGCATGCTGGGCAATCGGGAGCACGCCCGCAGCGGTGACCTACGGCTGTTCGTCGGCGGCGAGGAGCGCGTCTTCACCGCGGGGCGGCCGCTGCTCGAACTACTGGGCAAGGAGGTCGTCCACCTCGGCGAACTCGGTTCCGGCATGCGGATGAAACTGCTCCTCAACCTGCTGATGGGAATCGAGGTGCAGGCGCTGGCCGAGGCCGTCGAGTTGGCTGCCGCCACCGGACTCGACCGGAAGCTCGTCCTCGACACGATCGCGGGCAGCGGCTTCGCCTCGCCCGTCATGGCGTTCAAGTCCAAGCGGCTGGCGGCCGGGCGCTTCGACAAGCCCGACTTCCGGCTGAGCCTGATGACCAAGGACCTCCTGCTCGCCGCGGACCAGGCGGCGGCGGCCGGGCTGCGACTTCCGCTCGTCGCAGCAGCCGCGCAGGCCCACGCCCTCGCCACCGACCAGGGACACGGCGACGAGGACTGCGTCGCGGTCGCCCACGCACTCACACCGAACCCGGGAACTCACACGTGATCATCGACATCCACGGACATCTGTCCCCACCGGAGGCCGCCCAACGCTTCCCCATGCCTCCCAGCCTGACCGACGTCGACGGAATGCTCGCCGCCCGCGCTCAGGCCGGGATCGACCTCACCATCATCGGCAGTCCGGTCGGCGCCGGCGCCATGGCGCGAGTCCCCGGCGTCGACAACTACGCGCAACCGCGTGACCGGCTCCGAGGCTTCCATGCCTGGATGTCGGGGCTGATCTCCTCTTTCCCGGACCAGCTACGCGGGTACGTGTACGCCAACCCGTTCGGCGACGACGACCACCTGGAAGGGGTCCGGGAGACGCTGGCGGACCCCGCCTTCGTCGGCCTGATCACCACCTCCAGCGTCCACGGCGAACTGCTCGGCTCTCCGCGGGCCGACTCCTTCTTCGCGCTGGCGGCCGAGGCGGGAGTGCCGGTTCTGGTACACGCCCCGGCCGAACCGATCGGCACGGACCGGGTCGACGACCTCGGCTTCGTCGAGCAGATCGGCCGGTTCGGCGACGTCACCATGGGCATGGCCATGATCGCGTTCGCGGGGTGGCTGGACAAGTATCCCGGCCTGCGACTGATCGGTGCGACGGGCGGCGGCGCGCTGGCGCTCCTGCCGGAACGCCTACAGACGGCAGCGCGTCCCCGGCACTGGGGCGGGGGCCCGCCATCGGCACCGTCCTCGGCTCCGTCGCCGTCCTCCGGATCGGCGTCGTCCTCCGGACCGGCGGTGGCCGACCCGGCCGGGGCGCTGCAGCGCATGTACGTCGACACCAGCACGTTCAGCCCGGCGCACCTGGGCCTCAACGCCGAGGTGCTGGGGCCGGAACGGATGCTGTTCGGCACTGACTCGCCGCCGATGTCCGTGCCCTTGGAGGAGTTGATGCACATGATCGAGAAGCTGCCGATCGACAAGGCCTCCCAGCAGCTCATCCTCGGCGGCAACGCCGAGACCCTCTTCGACCTCAGGAGCCGTCCGTGACCACAGTGGACGATCCGGTCGCCGCAGCCGAGCGGTGCACCCCCGAGTTCCGACGGAACCCGCACCCGGTCTACGCGAACCTCAGGGACACGGCACCTGTCTGCCCCATGCGGCCGCCACACGGCATCGACACCTACCTGATCACGCGGTACCAGGACGCGAGAGCGGCCCTGACGGATCCGCGGCTGAGCAAGGACATGTACGGGGCCATGGATGCCTACCGAAGGATCTTCGGTGACTCGTCCGTGGCTCTGGACGATCACATGCTCAACTCCGACCCGCCCAAGCACACCCGGCTGCGCAAGTTCGTCGGCTCCACGTTCACCCCGCGTCGCGTGGCGTCGTTGCGGCCGCAGATTCAGGAAATCGTCGAGACACTGCTGGACGGCTGCGCAACCCGGGAACCGGTGGACTTGTTGTCCGCGTTCGCGTTCCCGCTGCCGATCAACGTGATCTGTGAACTGCTCGGTGTGCCGCCGGACGAACGGTCGGTGCTGCAAGGCCTGTCCACCACCGTGGCGCAAACAGGCTTCAGCAAGGAATCCAAGCAGGCCCAGCAGAAGGCGGAGGAGGACCTGCACACGTACTTCGCGGATCTCCTCGCGCGCAAGCGCAGCCGCCCGGGAGAGGACCTGCTCAGCGCGCTCATCGCAGCCCGGGACGAAAACGGCGGGCTCACCGAGCAGGAGCTGGTCTCGACGGCGTTCCTGCTGATGTTCGCGGGTCACAAGACGACCGCCTACCTCATCGGTAACGCGGTCCACCATCGCCTCACCCACCCTGCGCAGCTTCATGCCGTGCGGGAGAACCCGGAGCTGATCGGGCAGGCGGTGGAAGAGCTGCTGCGTTACGACGGCTCGGTGGAGAGCGCGACGTTCCGTTTCGCGACCGAGGACGTGCAGATCGCCGGGACGCTGATTCCGAAGGGATCCCTGGTTCAGATCGCGCTCAGTTCGGCCAACCGCGACCCGCGGAAATTCGACGCTCCGGACGAGTTCGATGTGACGCGGTCGGCGAACGTGCAAAGTGCCCATCTGGGGTTCGGGTACGGCATCCACTACTGCCTGGGAGCGCCTCTGGCCAGACTGGAGACGCAACTCGCTCTCACCGGTCTGTTCAGCCGTTTCCCGAAGGTGGCTTCGGCCGACCCCGCGCGTGAGGCTCCTTGGATGGAGGTTCCGTTCCCGGCCTTCCGGGGCCTTGCGGAGCTGCCCGTCGTGCTGGACCCTGCCGTGCCGTGAC
>NZ_JBHVFF010000304.1:0-9978 GCF_042801895.1 Streptomyces sp. NPDC057543
GAGGTATCACCAGCGTGTTCAACGACCCGTCAGCGGCACACCCACCGGCCCCCGTCACCCTCGCGCAGCTCGCCGACTTCGCCGCGGACTCCTACGGCGGGCAGGAGGCGCTCGTCGACGACGAGGTCCGCTGGAGCTTCGCCCGGCTCCGTGACGAGATCGCCGCCTGCGCACGGGCCGCCATCGCCCAGGACATCGGACCCGGCGACCGGGTGGCCGTCTGGGCGCCCAACACCCGGCAGTGGATCACCGCCGTACTCGGCGCCGTGTCCGTCGGCGCCGTCCTCGTCCCCCTCAACACCCGCTACAAGGCCGCCGAGGCCGCCGACATCATCCGGCGCAGCGGCGCCCGGCTGCTCTTCACCGAGCGGGGCTTCCTCGGCACGGACTACGTGGCGATGCTTCGCGACGCGGGCGAGGACCTGGGTCGGCTGAGCGGCACGGTGGTGCTGCGCGGACAGCCCGCACAAGGCACACTCGGCTGGGCCGACTACCTCGCGGCGGGCGAGGGCGTGCCGGAGTCCGAAAGGGCCGCCCGCAGCGCCGCCGTCCGCCCCGACGATCTGGCGGACATCCTCTTTACCTCCGGCACCACCGGACGCCCCAAAGGTGTGATGACCACCCACGGCCGGACGATACGGGTCTTCCAGGAGTGGTCCCGCGCGGTCACCCTGCGCACCGGGGACCGCTATCTCCTCGTCAACCCGTTCTTCCACGTCTTCGGCTACAAGGCAGGCATCGTCGCCTGCCTGCTGAAGGGGGTCACGATGATCCCCGAGGAGGTATTCGACCTGGAGCGGATCCTGCCCCGACTGGCGAAGGAGCGGGTCAGCGTGCTGCTCGCCACGCCGACCGTCTTCCACAGCCTGCTCAACCACCCCCGGCGCGCCGAGCACGACCTGACGGCGCTGCGCCTGGCCGGCGCCGGAGGCAGCGGCGTCGGCCCGCAGCTGATCGAACAGGTCCGCGCAGAGCTGGGCATCCCGGCCGTCTTCAGCGCCTACGGCCTCACCGAGTCCACGGGAGTGGTCTGCGTCTGCCCACCGGACGCGGACGCGAAGACCGTGGCGACCACCGCCGGTCCGGCCCTGCCCGGCACCGAGGTCCGGGTGGTGGACGCCGACGGCGCCCCGCCGGCGCCCGGCGAACCGGGCGAGGTGGTGGTGCGCGGCTACAACGTGATGCGTGGCTACCTGGACGACCCCGAGGCAACGGCCCGCACCATCGACGCGGACGGCTGGCTCCACACCGGTGACATCGGCGTCCTCGACGAACGCGGCTACCTGTCCATCACCGACCGCCTCAAGGACGTGTACATCGTCGGTGGCTTCAACGCCTACCCCGCCGAGGTGGAGAACGTCCTGCGCGGCCACACGCAGATTGCCGACGTCGCGGTCGTCGGCGCCCCCGACGCGCGCCTCGGCGAGGTCGGCGTCGCCTTCTACGTCCCCGCCGCGGGAGCGGAGCCCGATGCGGCGGAGCTGACCACTTGGGCCCGTGAACGGCTCGCGAACTTCAAGGTCCCGCGCCACTTCCACGCCGTGCCCAACCTGCCGCGCAACGCCGGCG
The DNA here is from genome assembly GCF_042801895.1 of Streptomyces sp. NPDC057543. Taxonomy (NCBI): domain Bacteria; kingdom Bacillati; phylum Actinomycetota; class Actinomycetes; order Kitasatosporales; family Streptomycetaceae; genus Streptomyces; species Streptomyces sp. NPDC057543. The sequence goes on from NZ_JBHVFF010000304.1 coordinate 1,570, forward strand.
GCAAGATTCTCAAGGCGGAGCTGCGGCGCATGGCACGGGAGTCGTCGGCGTCCTGAGCCCGACATCGAAGCTGCTCGAGCGACGACGCGAAAACCCCGCCCCGCAGACTTCCCGCTCATCGGGAGAATCTGCGATGGCCGCCGTCGCCCCGACCGCGCACACTCGTCGCGCGGCGACACCGCGACCGTCCCAGCGCACCGCCGCGCGCCCGCTGCGCTGCGTACGCCACGCCCTCCCGGCCGCCGCCCGGCCCACACCAGCCAACCACTTGACCCGAGGGACGAGATGGCGAACACACACAACAGTTGGGACCAGGAGTGCGACGTACTGGTCGTGGGATCCGGTGGCGGTGCGTTCACCGGCGCGTACGGCGCCGCGGCCCGCGGCCTGGACACCCTGGTCATCGAGAAGACCGGGTACTTCGGCGGCACCACCGCCTACGCCGGCGCCGGCCTATGGCTGCCCGGCAACCCCGCCCAGGTACGGGGCGGCCTGAAGGACTCCGCCGACCTCGGCCGCGCCTACTTCCGCTCGGTGGTCGGCGACGCCACCGCGCCGCGGCGGGCGAGGGCCTGCGTCGAGCGCCTGCGACACCTGCACCACGATGCCGTCGTGCTCCTCGGCCACCGAACCCGGGCGGCCCAGCAGCAGCGGGGCATGCGCGGCCGGCGTCGCCTCGTTGTGGGTGAAGCTGCTGGTGGCGAGGATGGCGCCGCGCCGGGCCCGTACGGCGACCCGCTGCCGCCGAAGCGACGGCGGGCCCGCCCGCGCTTCGTCCTCGCCGGACACCAGCCCCCGCGCGAATGCCCTTCCCGCTCAGTGGGAGCCGCCTATTTCGTTCCGGAATAGTGGAGCGTACGGTCCTGCCAATTCCGCCACCACGACCGCCCGAGAGGGGAAGTTTTCATGGCCGAAGATGTGCTGGCAGCGATCCGCGCCCTCGCACCGACCCTGCGCGAGCGCGCGGCCGAGGCCGAGTCGCTGCGCCGCGTGCCCGATGCCTCCGTCAAGGAACTGGAGGCCACCGGCTTCTTCCAACTGCTCCAGCCCGAGGCGTTCGGCGGCCGGGCCGCTGAACCGGCCGTCTTCTACGCCGCGGTGAAGGAGATCGCCAAGGCCTGTGGTTCCACCGGCTGGGTCGCCTCGGTGGTCGGCGTCCACCCCTGGCACGTCGCCCTGTTCGACCCGCGCGCCCAGCAGGAGGTGTGGGGCCAGGATCCCAAGACGCGGATCTGTTCCTCGTACGCCCCCACCGGTACGGCCGTCCCGGTCGACGGCGGGTTCAGACTCTCCGGCCGCTGGCACTTCTCCTCCGGCTGCGACCACACCGAGTGGGCGCTGCTCGGCTGTCTGGTGCCGGACTCCGAGGGCAACCCGGTCGACATGCGCACCTTCCTGATCCCGCGCTCGGAGTTCCGTATCGACGACGTGTGGGACACCGTCGGCCTGCGTGGTACCGGCAGCAACGACGTCGTCGTCGAGGATGTCTTCGTCCCCGACCACCGGGCGCTGAGCTTCGGTCCGGTCACCGCTTTGAAGGTGCCCGGCCACGAACTCAATCCCGAGCCGCTGTACCGGCTGCCGTACGCCGGTGTGTTCACCACCACCATCTCGACCCCGATCGTCGGCATCGCCGAGGGCGCGTACGAGTCCTACGTCGAGGCGACCAGGCAGCGGTTCCGTGTCTCCTACGGCCAGAAGGTCGCCGAGGACCCGTTCGCACAGGTCCGCATCGCGCGCGCCGCCGGCGACATCGATGCGAGCTGGCTGCAGCTGTCCCGCAACATCACCGACATGTACGAACTCGCCCGCCGTGGCGAGGAGATCCCGATGTCCGTGCGCACCCGCACCCGCCGGGACCAGGTGATGGCCACCGAGCGGGCCGTCGCCGCCCTCGATCTGCTGATGGAGAACTCCGGTGGCAGCGCCATGCGCACCGGTCCCAGCCCCGTCCAGCGCGCCTGGCGCGACGCCCACACCGGCCGCGGCCACGCCGCCAACGACCCCGAGCGGGCGCTGCAGATGTTCGGGCAGAGCGCGCTCGGCATGAACATCCAAGACCCCATGGCCTGAAGAGGTGTCGCACATGGCAGAGCTCACCCACGCATCGACCTCCCGCACCGCCGAGGCCGCGGGGCTCACGCTGCACTACCACGAGGCCGGCCCCCGGACCGGTCCGGTTGTGATCATGCTGCACGGTGGCGGGCCCGGCGCTTCCGCCTGGTCCAACTTCGGCCGCAACCTGCCCGTCTTCGCCGCGCACTTCCGCACGCTGCTCGTCGACCAGCCCTGCTTCGGCCGCTCGGACAAGCCGGAACTCGACAAGGACTACTTCAGCTACAGCGCCGACGCCGTTGCCGCCCTGATGGATGAACTGGGCATCGCCCAGGCGCACTTCGTCGGCAACTCGCTCGGCGGCGGTACCTCCGTCCGCATGGCCCTGAACCATCCGGACAAGGTCGGCAAGCTGGTGCTGATGGGCCCCGGCGGCGTTTCCGTCAACCTCTTCGCCCCCGACCCGACCGAGGGCATCAAGCGACTGTTCGAGTTCAACGCCGCACCGGAGCCGACCAAGGAGCAACTGCGCGCCTTCCTCGGTGTGATGGCGTACGACCAGTCGATCGTCACCGACGAACTGGTCGAGGAGCGCTGGGCCTCGGCCACCGACCCCGGTAACAGGCTGGGCAGCGCCCGGATGAGTGCAGCCTTCGCCAACCCCGCCTGGGCCGAGGACTGGATGCTCTGGCGCGACGCCCACCGCATCACCCACCCGGTGCTGCTCACCTGGGGACGCGAGGACCGTGTCAACCCGCTGGACGGCGCGCTGGTCGCCCTGAAGGCCATCCCGAACGCCCGCCTCCACGTCTTCCCGCACTGCGGCCACTGGGCGCAGGCCGAGCAGGCCGACGAGTTCAACCGGCTCGCCCTCGACTTCCTCACCCACTGAACCGCACCGCCGCACCGAAGGAGAACGACCATGGACATCCGTGCTCTCGGCTACCTGCGCCTGGAGACCACCGAACTCGCCGAGTGGCGCACCTACGCGCTCGGCGTCCTCGGCATGGTGGAGGCCTCCGGCACCACCGAGGACACCCTCTGCCTGCGCATCGACGACCGCGCCCACCGCATCGTCATCCAGGCCGGTGACAGCGACCGGCTGCTGGCCGCCGGCTGGGAGGTTGCCGACGCCGCCGCGCTCGACCTGGCCGGCCGGGAGCTGGAGGCCGCGGGCTTCGCCGCAAAGCCGGCCGACGTCGCCGAACTCGCCGAGCGACGTGTCCGCGGCCTGATCCACACCAGCGACCCCTGCGGCAATCCGCTGGAGATCTACTGGGGCCAGGCCCAGGACCACACCCCCCTCGGAACTCCGTACGGCAACCGCTTCGTCACCGGTGACCTGGGCCTGGGCCATGTGGTGCTGCCGGTGCCGGACATCGACGCCGCGCTGGACTTCTACGAGAACCTGCTCGGCTTCCAGTTGCGCGACTCCATGAGGCTGCCGCCGCAGGCCGTCCCGACCGCCGCCGAACAGCGCGACTTCCACTGGATGCACTTCCTGAGCCCCAATCGCCGCCACCACAGCCTGGGCCTCTACCCCGGCGCGCTGCCGCCCGGCATCGTGCACTTCATGGTCGAGCTGGAGACCCTCGACGACGTGGGCCGCGGCCTGGACCGCATGAACGCTGCCGGGATCCCGATCGCCTCCAGCCTCGGCCGCCACACCAACGACCACATGGTCTCCTTCTACGCCCAGGCGCCCGGCGGCTTCCAGGTGGAGTACGGCTGGGACGGCCTGGTCGTCGACCCGGCCACCTGGGTGGCCAAGGAGATCACCGCCGACAGCTTCTGGGGCCACCAGTGGAACGGCTGAACGCCCCGCGAATCGACGCGGCCGTCTTCCGCGACGTCCTCAGCCGCTTCGCCAGCGGCATCACGGTGGTGGCGGGACTGGACGACACCGAGCCCGTCGGGTTCGCCTGCCAGTCCTTCGCCTCGCTCTCCCTCGATCCGCCGCTGGTCATGCTGGCCGTAGGCAAGGCGTCCACCAGCTGGCCGAGGATAGAGCGGGCGGGCCGCTTCTGCGTCAACATCCTCGCCGAGGACCAGCAGGCCACCTGCGCCGCGCTCGGCCGCAGCGGCCCCGACAAGTTCGCCGACGTGCCCTGGAGCGTCAGCGAGCACGACACCGTCCGCATCGACGGCGCCCTGGCCACCGTGGACTGCCACCTGGCGGATGTCCACGAAGCCGGCGACCACTACATCATCACCGGTGAGGTCGTCGACCTCGCCGCCCAGGACGGACGGCCCCTGCTCTACTTCCGCAGCCGCTACGCCACCGGCGTGTTCGCCAACTGAACCAAGCCGGCACAGCCGTTGACCGCCTGGGCGGATCCGTTGAAACACCACCGCCCAGCGCCGGAACGAGGTCGCTGAACACAGTCGTACACCGCCGCGAACCGAGCACGAAGGAACCCGCCCATGCCGATCGACGTCGAGAAGGTGACCTCCGGCCCGTCCGTGCGCGCCACCGCGGCCTGGGACGACCGCGACGTGCGCCTCTACCACCTGGCGCTGGGCGTGGGCGTCCCGAGACCGACCCCGGTGAACTCCGTTACGTCTACGAAGGACACGAGCGGACCGCGAACCCGACCTGGTGCCGGGCCTTCCGACCCCCCCTCAGCAGGGGCTGCTCTACCGGCTCGCCGTGGACTGGAACCCGCTGCACGCCGACCCTGCCGTCGCCGCACAGGCCACGACCGACCCGTCCTGCACGAGCTGTGCACCTTCGGAGTGGCGGTCAAGGCCGTCACAGACCACCTCCTGGGCGGCGACGCCGACCGCGTCGCACAGGGCTGTACGCGCTTCGCCGGGGTGTTCTTCCCCGGCGAGATCCTGCGGCTGCACATCCGGGACACCCCCGACGGAAACCGGCTGACGGCCACCGCGGCGGATCGTGACGACGCCGTCAGTCCTCACCGACGCCCGCGTCACAGCCCGCCGAACCCGCTGAACCCCCTCGACCGAGAGGACCGCACACGCGCATGAGTACCGAGTGGGACCACACGTACGACGTGGTGGTGGTCGGCTCCGGCGCCGCCGGGATGGCCGCGGCCATCACCGCCCGCCTCCGCGGACTGTCCGCCCTGGTGGTGGAGAAGACCGATCGCTACGGCGGCACGACCGCCCTGTCCGGCGGTGCGATCTGGGTGCCGAACAACTTCCACCTGGACGCCGCCGGTCTCGGCGACACCCCGGAGAAGGCCCGCGCCTACCTGGACGCCACCGTCGGCGACCGCGTCCCCGCCGAACGGAAGGACGCCTACGTCGAGCACGCGCCGCGGATGGTGCGGGAGTTCCACGACCGCACCGACGTGAGGTTCGCCTACACCCCCGGCTACTGCGACTACTACCCGGAGCGGCTCGGCGGTTACCCGCAGGGCCGCTCGATCGAACCGGAGATCTTCGACCTCAACAAGCTTCCGCACGAGCAACGCGCGACCCTGCGCCGTGCCGGACTGCCCACGTACGGACTGACCATCACCTCCAGAGATTTCCGGCGGCTGAACATGGTCGCCCGCACCTGGGCGGGCAGGCGGACCTCGGTGAAGGTCGGCGCCCGCGCAGTGGGGGCCTTCGTCACCGGCAGGAAGCTGCTCTCCCTCGGCGAGGCGCTCATCGCCCGGATGCGGCACTCGCTGGACCGGCTCGGCGGCGAGCTGTGGCTGTCCGCCCCGCTGACCGCACTGGTTCAGGACGGCGGGAGGATCGCCGGCGTCCGTGTCACGCGTGGCGGCCAGGAAGTCACCATCCGAGCGAGAGGCGGTGTGGTGCTCGCCTCCGGCGGCTTCTCGCACGATCAGCAACTGCGCGAGAAGTACCTGCCGTCGCCGACCTCCGTCGAGTGGAGCTCCACCCCCGAAGGGCAGACCGGCGACGCCCTGGAACTGGGCATCGCCGCCGGCGCCGCCGTCGACCTGATGGACAGGATGTGGGGCGCGCCGTCCGTGGTGCCGCCCGGCAGCAGGCCGTTCTTCCTGGTCGCCGACCGTGGCATCCCCGGCATGGCGATCGTCAACGCGGCGGGCGAGCGCTACGCCAACGAGGCTGCGCCCTACCACGAGTTCGTCGACGCGATGTATGCGGCCGACAGGCCCGAGGCGACCACGGTGCCGTCCTGGCTGATCCTCGACGCCACCTCCAAAGCCCGCTACATCTTCATGGGCCTCTTCCCGGGCCAGGCGTTCCCCAAGGCGTGGCTGGAGAGCGGCTTCGTGAAGAAGGCCGGCTCCGTCGAGGAGTTGGCAGGGCTGATCGGCGCCGCCCCGAAGCGGCTGCGGGCCACCGTGGACCGATTCAACGGCTTCGCCCGCGCCGGCCGGGATGCGGACTTCCGCCGCGGCGACAGCGTCTACGACCGCTACTACGGTGACCCGAAGCTGCCCAACCCCAATCTGGCGCCGCTGAACAAGGCCCCGTTCTACGCCGTCCCGGTGCACCCCGGCGACATCGGCACCAAGGGCGGCCTGGTCACCGACGCCACGGCCCGGGTGCTGCGGGAGGACGGGGCGGCGATCGAGGGCCTGTACGCCTCAGGCAACGTCTCCGCCGCGGTCATGGGCGAGACGTACCCGGGACCCGGCGCGACCATCGGCCCCGCCATGACGTTCAGCTGGCTCGCGGTCGACCACATCGCCCGCACATGACCCGTGCGCAGACACCACACCAGGAACAGGAGCAGACCATGCGGCGCTTCGAGCGACGGCGGGTCCTGGTCACCGGCGGTGGCTCGGGCATCGGTCGGGCGACCGTGCTGCGGCTGCTCACCGAGGGCGCGGCCGTGTGCGCCCCGGCTGTCACGGTGGCCAAGGTGGCGTCGAGCCGCGCCCCGTGGTGGTCGAACAGCTTGTCCACCCGGTCCTGCACGCTGTCGGCGACCGGCCCGTGTGCGGGCAGCAGCCGTACGTCGGGCATCGTTCGCACGAGCAGCAGCGAGGCCAGGCAGTCGCCGAGCGGCGAGTTACCGGGATCCACCTCGAAGCCGATCGACGGGGTGATGTGAGGCAACACGTGGTCTCCGGAGAACAGCGCCCCCGCCGCCGAATCCAGGAACACCACATGACCCTGGGTGTGGCCCGGGGGCGGGATGGCCCGCAGCGTGCGGGTGGTCAGGGGAATCTCGACGCTCCCTTCCAGCCACCGGTCGTGCAGCTCCCACGTCCTGTCGTCCACCGTCGTGTCCTCCGGCAGCGCCGCGAATTGCGCGAGAACGTCGCCGGCCCCGCAGCGCGCCAGTTGCGCGACCTGGCTCACCGGGCGCCGCGGCACATCGCGGATCAGCCACTCCAGCGCCGGGCGCTCGCCCGCCCCCAGGCCGATCGGCGTGCCGAACGCACGTCGCAGAGCCACCGCCTGCGTGCAGTGGTCGCGGTGCAGATGGGTGACGAGGAACTGCGAGACGTCCTGTAGTCCTTAGCCGATCGCGTCGAGGGCGCGGGCGAGCTGCTCCTGGCTCTCGACCAGCGCCCAGCCCGAGTCGATCAGGACGACGTGCTCGCCCTCGGCGACGGCGTAGACGTTCACCGAGCGCAGCCCGTCGCCGGGCAGGGGCAGCGGGATGCGGTGGATGCCGGGCAGCACCTCGTACACGCCCGGCTCTCTCCACTGGGGTGTGCGCTGGTTCATTAGAGCTCGCCTCCCGGTTGGAAGGTCGTGGGGGAGGGCGCGAGTACGGTTCGCAGGGCGTGCGCCGCCTCGGTGAGCGCTTGGTCGGCCTCCGGCAGCAGCCTGCCCAGGCCGAGGAAGCCGTGGAACGTACCGGGCCACACCCGCACCTGCGGAGTGGAGCCCGCCGTTTCCAGGCGCCGCGCGTAGGCAAGAGCGTCGTCGCGCAGCGGATCGCACTCCGGGAGCACCACGACCGCCGGCGGAAGACCGGTCAGGTCGAATGCGAGGCCGGGGGAGGCGTACGGGTGCGCGCCGTCCCCTCCGCCGTCCAGGTACTGCTCCCAGTACCAGCGCATGTGCGCCGACGTGTGGAAGAAGCCCGTGCCGTACGTACGGTACGAGGGGGTCGCCATCCGGTGGTCGAGAACGGGGTACGCCAGCAGTTGAGCCGCGATGCCGGGACCGCCGCGGTCCCGGGCCATCAGGGTCACGGCCGCCGCGAGATTGCCGCCGCTGCTGTCGCCCGCGACGGCCAGCCGGCCGGCGTCGCAGCCCAGTCGAGCCGCATTCGCGGACACCCAGGCGGTGACGGCGTACGCGTCCTCGGCCGCGGACGGGAAGCGGTGCTCCGGGGCGAGGCGGTAGTCCACCGACACCACCACCGCACCCGTACGGGCGGCCAGTTCGCGGCAGAGGCCATCATGGGTGTCCAGGCCACCCAGCACCCAGCCGCCGCCGTGGAAG
>NZ_JBHVFF010000305.1:0-9970 GCF_042801895.1 Streptomyces sp. NPDC057543
GTGCAGACCGCCGTGATGGTGCTGGCGCTGATCCCGGTCGCGGTGCTGTCCCCGTTCGTTCAGAAGCACTTCAAGAAGGGCATGCTGATCCCCAGTCGGGCAGCGACCGCGGCATCGGTGTACCCAGCCAGCAACAGCATCAGGACCTCCCGGTCCGCCGGGTCGGCGAGATCCTTCGGCGATGCCAAGTTCGGATCGACCCTACGGCCGGGGGCCTCCCGTAGTTGCATGGCCGACCGCCACAGGCTCTCGAAGCTGAACACCAGACAGTCCAGCAGCCCCCCGGCGCGCACCACCGCGATCTCCGAGTGCGCGTGCCCACCCTCGTCGAGCTGCACGATCGCAATCGAATCGTCGACGATCAGCAGCTTCGCCGGTAACGACTGCACCATGCGGATCTCCTGTCCCCGATCCAGGGAGGTGACCAGGTCCTTCTCCGCAGCGGGCTCATCCAGCACGGTCCGTTCGATGATGATCCGCTCACGCAGACCACGGCCGGCGACCTCGCGTTCGGTGTCGGTTTCGGAGACCCCGAAAACCGCGAACGGTGGTTTCGCGAACATCCGGGACTGCTCCTTGGCGGACAGCAACAGGCCATTGAGCCAGCTGCCGATCTCGCTGCGACCCCGAACGATCTCGATGCCGTTCGACAGCTGCACCTCGCGCGCTCTCCGGTACTCCTCCGCGAGCTCGTCGAGTGCCGTTCGGGCGGCCCTGACCTGCTGCTCGCGCTGCGCGACCATCCCCTCGAGCGCCAGCGACGGCGACACCGCCGAGATTCCTCCGCCGTCGGCCATGTCAACCAGGCCCACCTGCCGCAACGCACCGATCGCCGTTTCGATGTCCTCGACCGAGATCCCCAGCAGGCCGGCGAGATCCGGCCCGAGCGCCGGTCCGCCGGAGACCAACGCCCGATAGGCCCGCTCGGCCGTCGCGTCGACATCGACCCCGATGAGTGAGCTCAGCGGGGAGTTGCGACTGGGGTCAGGCATGGCGCGAACTATACGTCCGTTACCGAACTGCTGGGTGATAGTTGGGCTCCGTCAGATACGTAGCCCCAGCACATGGCCGGCCGCCCGCCAAAAGCCGAGCCGCGGGCGGCCCGCCATCGCTAGAGCGTACGAGGGGGGCCGACTCGGAGGCTCGGAGCCAGGTACTTTGCAGGCGCTTGTCCGAAGCCCTGGACCTGGGGGAGGGGCGTGGGCGCGAAGACAGCACTGCTGGCATTCGCCGATGGAGATATCCGCCTCGCGTTGGGTGGCGCCATCCAACGGAACCAGCTCGACACCGGCTCGATCGGCCTCGTCGCCTCGTCGAGCAGGATCGGTGTGCCCGCCGGAAGACAGGTACGCGCCGACCTCCATCCCGGTCTGCTCCAACTCGCCTGCAGCACCATCTGCTTGAGACGACTCCGAACCGCATTCCGAAGCGATCAGTAAGTCGTGTCCGGTGGGTCGCGTCGCTGAATCGGTGGCGATATCGCGCCCCTCAGCGCCTGGCTTCGAGGCGGGCCTGCTCGCTCCTGTCCGCTCAGGTGCGGTCGCGGTGGTAGGCGGCGAGGAGGAAGAGCCAGATCTCGCTGACGGTCGGGAAGCAGGCGACCGCGTGCCTGAGCCGCTTGAGCGGGACCTCGCCGGCGACCGCGACGGTCGCCGAGTGCAGCAGCTCGCTGACTCCGGGGCCGACGAAGGTCACCCCGAGCAGGACTTCCCGGTCGAGGTCGACGACCATCCGTGCGTTGCCACGGTAGTTGTCGGCGTAGAGGTTGGCGCCCTGGGCGGCGTTGAAGTCGAGGTCGACGGTCTTGATGCGGTAGCCGGCCTGGGCCGCCTGTTCGGCCGTCAGGCCCACGGCGGCCGCCTCGGGGTCGGTGAAGAAGACCTGGGGCACGGCGTGCTGGTCGGCGGTGGTGGCGTGGTCTCCCCACGGGCCGTCGTCCACGGGTAGGTCTGCGGCGCGGGCGGCGATGGCGTCGCCGGCGGTCCGCGCTTGGTACTTGCCCTGGTGGGTGAGCAGGGCCCGGTGGTTGACGTCGCCGACGGCGTACAGCCATGCGTCGTCGACCCCGCGAGCCAGGCAGGTGGTGTCCACCTCCAGCCATGTGCCGGGGGTGAGTCCGACCGTGTCCAGGCCGATGTCGTCGGTGCCGGGGGTGCGGCCGGTGGCGAACATGACCTCGTCGGCCTGCAGGTCGCTGCCGTCGTCGAGGGTGAGGGTGACGGGCCCGGTGGGGTCCGGGCGGTGCAGGGCGGTGACCTGGGTGCCGATCCGTACGTCGGCGCCCGCCTCGGTGAGACTGCGTGCGACGAGCTCGCCCGCGAAGGGTTCCATGCGCGGGATCAGGCGGCGGCGGGCGAGCAGGGTGACCTGGGAGCCCAGGCCCTGCCAGAGGGTGGCCATCTCGACGCCGACTCCGCCGCCCCCGACGATGACGAGCCGGCCGGGCACGGTGCTGGAATCGGTGCCGTGCCGGTTCGTCCAGGGCCTGGCCTCCTGGATGCCGGGGATGTCGGGCAGCGCCGGCCGGCTGCCGGTGGCGATGGCCACGGCGTGCCGGGCGGTGAGGGTGAGGCGTGCGCCGTCGTCTCTGGTGACCGTGACGCGGCGGGGGCCGTCGATCCGGCCGTGGCCGCGGAAGAGGTCGGCGCCGGTGGACTTGACCGCTTCGGCCTGTCCGGTGTCGTCCCAGCCGGTGACGTAGCGGTTGCGGCGTGCGAAGACCCGGTCGGTGTCGAGCCGGCCGGTGACGGCCTGCCCGGCGCCATCCACCCGGCGGGCGTCGGCGACCGCGATGACCGGCCGCAGCAGGGCCTTGCTGGGGACGCAGGCCCAGTACGAGCACTCGCCGCCGACCAGTTCACGCTCCACGACGGCCACTGTGAGGCCGGCGGCGCGGGCGCGGTCGGCGACGTTCTGACCGACCGGCCCGGCGCCCAGCACGACCACGTCGTAGGCGCTGCTCTCCTGGTTCTCGCGTGCTTCGCTCATTGCTTCCTCGCGCGTGATCGGGGCTGACGGGGCCGCATCTCCGGCTCATGTAACCGCGCGGTGCGCGAACGGCCGTCATACCTTGGCCGTAGGGGGCACCAACAGCGGCCATCCGTGCCCCTTATGGCCGCACGCACGCCGTGACCGGCCTCGGGTTCACGAGCTCGGGAACAGGGGCCCGCCCGCCATGAGGCCGCCGTCGGCCAGGAGGATGTGCCCGGTGACGTAGCTCGCCTTGTCCGAACCCAGGAATTGGACGGCCTGGGCGATCTCCTCCGGGGTGCCCGCCCGGTGCATGGGCAGCATCGAATCGACCGCGTCACGCGCCGTGTCGTCGCCGGTGAAGCGCTCGTACATAGCGGTCCGGGTGTAGCCGGGCGCGACCGCGTTGACCCGGATCCCGTGAGCGGCGCCTTCGAGTGCGGCCGCCTTGGTGATGCCGACGACGGCGTGCTTGCTCCCGACGTACAAGGTCGCCCCGGGGTAACCCATCAGGCCATAGTTGGAGCTGACGTTGACGATGCTGCCGCCGCCTTGTTCCCTCATGACCCGGAACTCGTGCTTCAGGCACAGCAGCGTTCCCTTGACGTTGGTATCGAAGGTGGCCTGGTAACCCTCGTCGGTCACCTCGGTGACAGGGCTGGGCGTTCCCTCGGTGCCCGCGTTGTTGAAGGCGACATCGATCCGCCCGAACCGCGCGACCGCGCGGTCGACGAGGTCCTTCACATCGGCGTCGAAGCGGACGTCGGCGCGCACGAACTCGGCCGGGGCGCCAAGGTCGGCCAGCTCCCTGGCAATCTGCTCACCCACGTCCTCGTGGCGGCCGGAGACCACAAGGTTCGCGCCTTGACGGGCGTAAGCGAAGGCGGTGGCTCGGCCGATACCGGTGAGCGCGCCCGTGATGAGGACGACGGGACCAGACACGTCGCGGATCCTTCCTACAACCACGCAGGTGAACGACGGGCAAGCAGTTCGGAACCCGCACGACACCGGGTTCCTCTTCGGGCAGAGGCGTATCCCCCGGTACCGCCACAAGGAAGGTGTCCCAGCTGGAAGACAGCCACATCGGACCCGACCGGCGTATCCATCGAACGGCGGCATTTGATGGCTCGTACGGCCCACGGAGGGTGGCCTGGACAGAGCCTCGATGCAGGAGCGACGCGCCTCGTACTTGCCGGAGTGATCGAGGAACAGGATGAGCGGAAGCAACTGGCCGATGCCGTAGGGGTTGATCTCACGGGTGCTGGCTCCGGGCCGAGCTGCCAGGCGTGGCGCCGGTACCTGACGCAGAGGACGGCGCCTTGTGACGACTCCCTCCGAACCGCAGGCATCCGCCTGCGAACCGGTGCCCAAGCAGCCACCAGTACGGCCCGGCCGCGAGCTCGGCCCCGTCGCCCTGGACGTTTCCAGCTCGCACCGGGCCTGGCTGGATCCGGTGCGCGAGTGATCAGCCCGTAGCCCTGGCGGGCGAGGTAGCGCTCGGCTTCGGCGATCAGCGCGCGGGCGACTCCATGGCCGCGGTGGATGAGGTCGACCGCGATGGGACTTGTTGAGCTGGGTGGTGTCGTTCGGGGTGGGCCGGGGTGGTGTCGTCTCCTCTGTTTTGAACGGGATCCAGGTGCGGGTTTGCGTCGCCATTCGTTGTGTGTGGAGTGAGTTCGGGCAGGTGCTCGTCATCGGGCAGGTGGCTGCGCAGCCGGTCTGATCCGTGAGGGAGAGGTTCCGTGGTACTTGCGGAACACCGTCGCGAAGTACTGCGAGGACGAGAAGCCCAGCGCGTGCGCGACCTCGGTGACCGTGGCCTGCGGATCGGTGGCGAGCTGATCGAGGGCCCGCTCGAGCTTGCGTCGCAGTACGTAGTCCTTGGGCGTGGTCCCGGTGGCCTGGCGGAAGACCTCGTAGAAGCGGCTGGGTGACAGGCCCGCCGCGGCGGACAGACCGGCGGCGTCCAGTGGCTCTGTCAGGTGGGCTTCGATCCATTCCAGGATCGGCGCAAGGCCGTCCTGGGGTGCCGGCTGCGCCGAGGTGTGTCGCTGCGCGCGGGCCCGCGCCAGGCCGAGCACCGCCGCACTGACCACGTGTTGCAGCTGTCCGTCCGTGATCCAGTCGTCGTGCTCCTGGCCGATCCCCAACGCCCTGTCCAGGTCGGCGACGACGGCCGCCGGCATCTCCCACACGTCCGAGGGACCGGTGGCAAATAGGGCGATCGCCTTGCTCAGGGCGTCCTTCGGCCGCTTGCCGACGGCCTTGAGGATCAGCCAGAACAGCTCGCCGCGGGGCTGGATGTCCTGGCCGGTGGAGTAGGTGCACCCGGGCGGCAGGCAGATGACCTGTCCTGGTGATACGGCTCGGGGCCGGTCGTCGACCTCGAAGGCGACCGGGCCCCGCCGGGGAGCGGCCAGGACGACCAGTGACGCGTGTCGGAACGGCGGCAGCGGCTCGTTCGCATGGAGATACCGGTAGTGCCCGAGCGCCATCAACGGGGCCAGGCCTCGCCCGGCCAGATCCAGTACGACCCGCTCGGGCGTCACGGCCAGATCGATCCGATCGCTGGTGATCGCCGCCATGGACGAGAATGTACGGTGGAGAAAGCCGCACGCCAATAGCCTTCCCCCGCCCCTAGCGTCGCGGGTATGACGAGTACCCCCACCACGCGCCGCCAGGACTTCGGCGCGGCAGGATTCCTGAACGTCGGGCCTCTGCTGACACCGAACGAGGTTGCGGCCTACCAATCGATCTACGACCGGTTCCTCGACGGCAGCATCCACGCCGGCGAAAAGCGTTCCGACCTCGGGGCCGGCGCCGGCATCAAGCCAGCCACCGCCCGGGAGAACATCACCCAGATCATGTGGCCCTCGGTGCTGCACCCCGAGCTGCTGGATCTTCCGTTGCATGCCCGCGCGCTGGCGGTGGCGCGCGAGCTCGTCGGCGAGGACATGGTGTTGGACTTCGACATGCTCATCGACAAAGCCCCGGACACCGGCGTGCCGACGCCCTGGCACCAGGACGCCGGCTACTGGGTCGACCTGCCGGACAAACGTGCGGTCTCGATCTGGGTCGCTCTCGACGAGGCGACCTTGGACAACGGCTGCATGTGGTACGTGTACGGCTCACACTTGACGCCGCTGCGTCCGCACTGGCCGGCCAGCAGCGGCAAAGGGGCGATCGAGTGTGCATGCTCCGAGGACGAACCCGGTGCCACCTACGTGCCGCTTGCGCCGGGCCAGGCAGCCGCCCACGCCGGCCACACCCTGCACTACTCACGCGGCAACACCACCGACAGCCACCGCCGCGCCTACATCCTCAACTACCGCTCGCAAGCCATGATCCAACTCGAACGTGAGCAAGGTATGGATCACGGCCTCACCAACAACGAACGGCTCGTCCGCAACCAAGCTGTCTCGCGTCAAGATGTGGCTCAATGATCTCGCTTTGAAAGTTGGGGATGCGGAGCCGGATTGTTGCAGACCTCGATCACTGGACCGAGAACTGCGGCGGACGGCTCATCAGACTCTCCTTCGGGTCAGGCACTCAACTAACCCCTGAGCCACAAAGTCTGGCGCGCGACACGGGCTGCCCTTTCCTCTGAACCGCTGGCCCATGGGCAGCCCGTGGGTGTACCGGAGCTGGGACCGGGGACAGGCGTTCGCTCTGGTGCCGATGCGCGGGAAGCCGACTATTTCCGGGGCTGCGAGGAGACCTCGGACGGGCCGGAGAAGACCGGGAGCCATCGTGACTGAGCGTTTCGGCGCCGGTCCGTCTCCCCTTTGAGAGCGTGTCGCTGCCCTCCGGAAGTCTTCCTCATCGGTCTCCGCCGCCCCCTTGACCCGCCCGCAACTGGTGTAGACCATCGACCGACAACCGGCGCAACCGCTTTCTATCGCCAGACGAAAGGGACGACCCCATGGACCAGCGACACCCCCTCCTTGCCCGCAGACGAGTCCTGGGCACCATGGCCGGCGCCACCGCCGCCGGCCTGCTGCCCCTGGGGTCCATCGCCCGCGCGGCCGAGACGCAAGCCACGTCGAACGGTTCCGCCGAGGACGCCGGCTTCTTCGGCATATGGGACGGGAGCACCTGGACCACCCAGCCGCGCCTGGACTACACCGCGGCAGCCTCGCTGAAGCCCGTCGAAGACGCCGCCAGAGCCGGGGACTACGCCGCCGCCGGTGAGGCCCTCCGCAAGCACTTCCGATCCCGCACCGCGAAGGAGCCCCTGCCGTTCCTCTACAACGGCATCTTTCGCCCGGGCCAGATACCCCTGTTCATCGACCACATCTGGACCCTCGGCACCGGCGAGATCTACCAGGACGTTGTCACCGTCACGGGCTCCGCGTCCACCGTCTCCGCCGATGTGACGGAGGCGCTCACCCGGGCCGCGGAAGGCAAGGCATCCGAGGTGATGTTCTTCCTGATGGCCCGCGACAAGGAGCCCTCGACCGCGGTCTTCGCGAGCCGCGACGCGGGCGCGGGCGCCCCGGTGCTGGAGGTTACAAAGGCGGACGGGAGCACCGTCGCCTTCCCCGCGACCGCCGACACGTACATCAAGGCCGGCGACGACGCGACCCGCAACTTCGGCTCCGACAGCGAGCTGCGGGTCCGCGACGAAGGCGTGGGCGCCTTCACCGCCGAGACCTGCAAGGCGTACCTGGCCTTCCGTATCGAGGGTGTGACCCAGGCTCCGAGGTCGGCGCGCCTAAAGCTCACCGGCCGTAACGCCACCGCCGCCGCCGACAAGCGGGTCATCGTCTTCCAGACCCTCGAAGCCTTCAACCAGACCACCCGCACCTGGGCCAACACCGTCCAGAACACCTTCTCCTGGCAGGGCGACCCGGGCGGCTTCGACTGGAAGGGGCCCGTCGGCGCCGACCCCGAGTACGGCTACCAGCTGCCCCGGCTGTACTTCGCCGGCCCGATGGCCGACGCCTACCGCCAGAGCGGCGACGAGACGATCGCCGCCGGACTGACGAGCCTGATCACCGACTTCATCCGCGACGCCGACAGCTACGGCACCGCGTACGGCGCCGGCTCCTTCCCGCGCAGCCTCGACACCGGCAACCGCATCGTCAACTGGGTGTACGCCTATGAGTCCCTGCGCACCAGCCCGTCCCTCACCGCCGCCGACAACACCGCGATGCTGCGCACGATCGAGAAGTCCGGCCGCTATCTGGCCGTGGCCTCGGGCCCCAACCCCAACTGGATCCAGTTCCAGAAGCAGGCGCTGACGGCGATCGCCGTGCACTTCCCCGAGTTCCGGGGCAGCGCCGAGTGGCTGGAGAACGCCCGGACGTACCTCTCCGCGCAGTTCCGCACGGCGTTGTATCCCGACGGGGGTTACGTCGAGTCCACCGACGGCTACGCCTGGGGTGTCGTCGACACCTTCGGCGGGCTGACCAAGTACCTCCAGGACAACGGCTACGAGCTCGGCGGCAAGGCCGAGTTGGACCGGCTCGTGCGCTTCCTCG
This sequence comes from Streptomyces sp. NPDC057543, assembly GCF_042801895.1. Taxonomy (NCBI): domain Bacteria; kingdom Bacillati; phylum Actinomycetota; class Actinomycetes; order Kitasatosporales; family Streptomycetaceae; genus Streptomyces; species Streptomyces sp. NPDC057543. The sequence continues at coordinate 8,454 of NZ_JBHVFF010000305.1, forward strand.
CCGACCAGAACCTGCCCGGCGGCTTCAGCCCCGCCTACGGCGACAGCGGCACCTTCGACCGCGGCCCTGCGCTGCTGCAGTACGGCGAACTGCTCGGCGACGCCACGCTGACGTACATCGGCTCCGACGGCGCCCGCGGCACGGCCCCCGACCACACCTCGGTCCTCTATCCGGACACCCGCGTCGCCGTCCAGCGCAGCGGCTGGCGGCCGGACGCGGCGTATCTGCGGATCAACGCCGATCGCGGCCCGCACTCCCACCCTGACGATCTGGCCGTCACCGTCTGGGCCGAGGGCAACCGGCTGCTGCCCGACATGGGCGCCTTCACATACTCCAACGACCCGCGGAGCAACTGGCTGCGCTTCACCACCGAGTCGCACAGCACAGTCGAGGTCGACGCCACCGCCCAGAAGGTCGGCGCGGATGCCTCCATCGACCTCTTCGCCACCAACGGCGCCTTCGATTTCACCCGTGCCTGGACCGACGGTAACTTTGCCGCCCGGCACACCCGCACAGTGCTGTTCGTACGGCCCGGCCTGTGGATCGTCTCCGACCATCTCAGGCCGTCCGACACCGCGAACCACGTCTACCGGCAGAACTGGCAGCTGCTGCCCGAGGCCCGGCCGGCGCTGGAGGACGGCAGCCGGGCGACCGTCACCGACTTCGCCGAGGGCGGCAATCTGCGCCTCGTCCCCACCCACCCCTCATCGCTCCGGGCAGAGGTCCGTAACGGCTACTACTCGCCGGTGTTCTACAGCGTCATGGACAGCAAGTACGTGACCTACACGCGCGAGGGCTCCGGCCCGGTCACCTTCGACGCGCTGCTGCTGCCCGTTCCCGCCGGCCAGCAGTCCACCGCCACGGTCGAGGACCTCGCCGTTGCGGGAGCGGCGGCCGGTGCGGCCTCGGCGATGGCCATCACGTTCAGCACGGAGCGCACGGCCACCTACGCCGTGGCGCACACCGCGCCGCGGTCGCCGATCGCCTTCGGCGCGTACACCTTCGACGGCACGGTGGCCTACGCGGAGGCGGACTCGCAGCGGCGGACGTGGCTGCTGTACGGCGGGTGCAGGCTCGCCACGAAGGACGCCGTGCTCGTCGACTCCCCGGTGGCGCTGAAGGACTTCGCGGTCCGCCTCGACCCGGCACGCGGGACGGTCGCCATCGACGGCACGGGGCTCGTCCCCAGCACGGACGCCGACAAGGCCGTCAGGATCCACGCGCCCTGGGCGGCATCGGTGACGCTCAACGGCGAGGCGGTCTCGTTCACCGTCAAGTCGAGCAAGCTGCTCGCCGCCGCGGCGGGCTGACCCGGCTCGCGCGGCCCGCCGCGGGCGACGTCTGCCGCGCCCCACGGTTCACCCCGGTCACGGCGCGGCGGTTGAGGGGCCGCGTCCGCGCGTTCCGTACCGCCCGGGTGGCGGGCCCGGTGCCCGCCGCCCGTCCGGCCCGGCCTTCGCGGGTCAGCGCCGCCGATCCGGCCAGCACCGGCAGTACGGCCCCGACCTGTTCGCGGC
>NZ_JBHVFF010000306.1:0-9966 GCF_042801895.1 Streptomyces sp. NPDC057543
CCCTCCTGTGTGACCGACCGACGAGAGAGGGCGACTGCATGGCACGGAAGAGGAAGACCGACGGTCGTACGCCGCGTCGGGCCCTCTGGTTGAGAACACTGATCGCGATCACGGCGTGCGGCGCCGCAGCGGGCGGCCTGGCCGCTTACCGGACCTTCTCCGACGACACCGCCACCGAGCGGCCGGTGACGATGGAGGAGGCGTCCAGGCTGGCGCTGTCGCGGCTGAATCTGTACCAGGCCAGTCCCGTGGCGGTGACCCTCACCGCCACCGAGGGCGGCGGAGTGGTGGTGCGGGTCAAGGGGGTCGTGGACTACCGAACCCACCGGGCCGTGGGGAGTTATCAGGTCACCGGGGCCTCCGGAGCTTCCGGCCCCGCCACCGGGCAGCTCGACCACGGGCTGATCGTCTGGGACACCGGCGGCCTCGGCCTGGCCCCCGCGCCCAAGGGAGACAACAGCCCGGCCTGGCAGCAGGCCGAGCACATCCCGCGCTCGGGCTGGTCCGCGCGCTCCTACACGACCGACCCTCTGGACGCCGGACTCCAGTTGCTCATCGGGCTCGGCGCTGACCGCCCCGACAACCCACTGTTGCTGGCACAGTCCGGGGCTCGCCGGCTGGAGCGCGAACGCATCAACGGCCGCACCTACGACCGGTTCGCCGGGCCGCGAGCCCAGGGCGCCACGCCCGGTGCGGGGCCCGACGGCGGACGGTCACCGCTGACGTACTGGGTCGACGGTGACGGCGGCCTGCGGCGGGTGACGATGCGGATGCCGGGCCTGGGGACCCCGACCACCCTGGAGTTCTCCGGACGCGACGGCCGCGCGAAGCTCCCTGAGGCGCCGTGGACCACCGGCTGACATGTCCGTGCCGATGCGCCCCGGCCTCCGTGGGTGCCGGCGTCCCTCCTCAACTCATTCTTCATAGCGGCATGATGACCGGGGACGAGCCCACGGCAGCACCGTGTTCAGCGCGATTGCGGTACGGCGTCGACGTCCTTCGGGAGCGGATACACGGCCGCGTCGACGGCCCCCGGCAGGCCGGTCGCCGGGCTGCCCGGGGCCGTCGGGTCCGGCATGGACGGCTGGGCGGGTGGGGCCGGCACCTGGCTGAACGGGACGCCGGGCGGCGCCTGCACCGGCGCGGTCCGGCCGGTGGGCAGCGCGCCCCGACCGCGGTTGCCGCAGCCCGATCGACCCTCCAGGCCGTTCGGGCTCTGCGTGTCGGGCCGGTTGCCCGCGAAACAGTTGCCGGGGTCGGCCGAGGCCAGCACGAGGTCGATGCCATTGCCGGTGGTGCGGTTGCCTTCCACGCGATTGCCGCTCGCCGGATGCCCCGGCGGGTCGGTGACGACCACTCCGGCCGCCCGATTGCCCCGGACCAGATTGCGCTGGACGCGGTTCGCGGTGCCGCCGCCGATGCCGATGCCGATGCCGAAGCCCCCGTCCGCCTGCTCGGGTGTGTCGGCGGCGTTGTTGTCGGCGACCACATTGCCCGCGATCACCGCGCCGTGCTGCGGGGCGAGGGCTTCCAGGTCGTTGGAGTTGACTGTGACGCCGACCCGGTTGCGGACGACGCGATTGCCCAGCACCGACAGGCTGTCCGAGGCATTGGTCAGTTCGATGCCGACCGCGTTGCGCTCCACGGTGTTGCCGCGGACGACGGTGCTGCAGGGCTTGCACTGGCCGACGTAGATTCCCGAGTCGGCGTGCCCGGAGGCGTAGGAGTCCTCGATCACGCCGTCGCGCGCGTCAAAGGCGTAGATGCCGTACAGGCCGTTGTTGTATGCCGTGACCCGGGTCGCGCGGAAGCCCCGGACGGGAGGAAAGCGGGTGGTGTCCAGCGGGTCGTAGGCGGAGCCGCCGGCGCCGCGCTGCTGCAACCGCTCGTCGGTGACGCCGGTGAACAGCACGCCGTTGGCAAGGTAGCCGTGCACGGTGAGGTTTTCGACCACCGAGCCGGCGCCGGTCACGGTGATGCCGTTGGTCAGATGCACACCGCCGTCGAAGACCACCTTGTTGCGGTCCGTTCCGCGCAGCACCAAGCGGTGCTTGGTGACGCGCACGCTCTCCCGGTACACGCCCGGGCCGATCAGCACCGTCTCGCCCTCACGAGCGGCGTCCACCGCCTGCTGCACCGAGGGGAAATCCTGCGGAACGCGCAGCACGCTTCCCGCCGGATGCCGCGCATCGCCGGACTTCGACCCCGTACCGGAGCACCCGGTGGCCGCCAACGCGACCGAGACGACCAGCACCGACAGACGCAGCGCCGCCCGGAACACCGCAGTCGGGACTGCCGAGCGGTTCAACAGGCGTTCCGCAGAGAGGGTTTGCATGGCAGATGTTTTATCGTCTCCAATAGGCCTATGCCCACTGAACAGGGAAATGCGCAGGATCCATCTCGACCCGCGGCAACCGGTTTGGGGCGGCGCCGGGCACTGCTCGCAGCCGGAGCGGTGCTCGCCGCCGGGGTCGGCGCGGCGGCCGACGAACTGGCGAGAGACGACCGGGCAGCCGGCCGTGCCACCGCCGGCCCCCCGCCGACCGAGGCCGCGATTCCCTTCCACGGTGCCCGACAGGCAGGTGTTACGGCGCCCCAGCAACCGGCGACGCACCTGCTGTCCTTCGACCTCCCGCAGACCGCGGCCGCCACCGACCGGAAAGTCCTTCGCAGTGTCCTCGGCGCGCTGACCAGCACGCTGGCCACCGCAGCCTCCGACGCCCCGCCGGACCCGCGGCTCCAGGGCGGTGGCGCGACGCGGCTCACCTCACTGGTCGGCATCGGCCCCGCTCTCGCCGCTCGGCTGGACCTCAACGTCCCCGCCTCACTGGTGGAGTTGCCGTCGTTCCCCGACGACCGCCTCGACCCGCGCGGCAGTAACGGCGATCTTCTGGTCCAGCTGTGCGCAGCCGACCGCTGGACGCTCACCGTCGTTGCCGAACTCGTCGGCACGGCCGCACACGCCGCCGGCGCCGTGCCGCGCTGGAGCCAGTCCGGCTTCCTGCCCCACACGGCCCCGGGCACCACCCCGCGCAACTTGTTCGGCTCCAAGGACGGCACCGCCAACCCCGATCACGTGGCGGCCGAGCAGTGGGTCTGGGGCCCACCCGGAGCACACGGGGACGGCACCGTTCTGGTCTACCGCAGGATCCGCATGGACGTCACCGGCTTCGCGGCCCTCTCCGAGGGCCGGCGCGACCGGGTGATCGGCCGCCGTGCCCGCGACGGCGTCGCCCTCAGTGGCACCGCCGAGCATGACGAGCCGGACATCTACGCCAAGAACCCCGACGGTTCCTACGTCATCCCCGCCACCGCCCACGTGCGTCTCGCCAGCCCCCGCTTCGACGGCGGTGCCCGTATGCTCCGCCGCAGTTACAGCTACGACGACGGCCCGATCGACCGCGGCCTTCTCTTCTGTGCCTTCATGCGCGACCCCGCCCAGTTCACCCGCGTCCAGAACCGCCTGGCCGCCCGCGACGCCCTCAACCCGTTCCTCCAACACCGGGCCTCGGCCGTGGCCTACGTCCTGCCCGGCGCCGCATCCGCCGGGACTCTCGGCGAACAGCTCTGGACATGAAGTCCGCCTCGCTCCCTCCGCCGGGAAATGCCCCGGAACGGCTGGACAGAGGTGGGACGTACCTGGGCGGAGGCGGGAGCTGGCCCGGATTTCGACACGCTGCGTCAGGAGAGTCGGGCAAGAGCGCCTGCCAGACGTCTTTCCTCGTCACAGTGGGCACTGGACTGACCAGGTGGTGCCCAGCCCCGCCCCACGAGGTTGGTCGACGCCGTTCGCCCACTCACCGTCTCCTCGTTCGCCGTGTGGGCTGAAGGCCGGGGCGCGCGTGCAGCCATGACGTACAGCGGTACAGCAGCGCAACACCCGCGCTTCGGCGGGGCGGACGAGCAGGTAGAAAGGCCGGGGCGCGCGTGCAGCCATGACGTACAGCGGTACAGCAGCGCAACACCCACGCTTCGGCGGGGCGGACGAGCAGGTAGAGCCGATCAGTACGGCCGGGTGCGGATTACCCCGTATCGGCGGGAACGACAGGGCGAGAGGTACAGCCGGGCAGCGATGTCGCGGTTGGTGAGGCCCTGCGCGGCCAACTCGGCGATCTGCGAGGAGTCCGGCGACATGTTCTCCGTCCTTCGGCCGGTGCACTTTCCTGACACACCGTCCCAGCGCGGCCTGTTCGCCACATCGCGTGAATCCGTGAGATCCGGGGACGGCATGGCTCGCCGTGTGCGCTCGTGCGCGCGGCCCGGCGAGCCGGTCGTCGCCGGACGGCCGGTTCAGCCGGCGCTCGCCCAGGTCCGCTGCGCCCAGTCGGCGAAGCCGGTCCAGTGGATCTCCGGGTGGGCGGCATGGAGGGCGGGGATGTCGACGCGGTAGCCGGGCCCGTTCAAGAACGACCACATCGCGTGCATGTCCGGATTACCGATGGCCGCGAGCGGTACGTACTCGTGGCGGACCTCGCGTCCCAGCGCCGTACCGAGCGCGGCCGCCATCTGCGTGGGCGTGGGCGCGTCGCCGGCCAGTTCGATGCGCCGCCCGACGTACGGAGCGGGGTTGAGCAGCACTTCCGCCGCGAACGCGCCGAGGTCGGGCCGGGCGAGCTGCTGCAACGGCCGGTCGGGCGGCAGCGGCAGATCGAGCACGCCGTCGAGGATGCGCCGTCCTCCGCCGAGCGCGTTGTCGAAGAAGTACGTCGGCCCCAGGATCGTGTACGGCACATCGCCCCCGGCCAGTTCCGCCTCGATGCGAGCCTTGCTCTCGAAATGCGGTACTCCGCTGTCCTGGTCGGCCCCGGCGACCGAACTGAACACGAGATGCGCAACGCGTTCCCGCGCCGCAGCCGCGAGGATGGCCCGCCCCTGCTCCACCTCCGCCTCGACACCGGCCTCGAAGGGCGTGGTGAACGCGAAGACACCGGCCACCCCCTTCATGGCCGCGGCGAGCGACCCGGCATCGCTCAGGGAACCCGCCACCACGTCGACACCCTGATCGGCCAGTTGCTGCGCGGCACTTTGACCGGGGTCGCGGACCAGCGCCCTGATCCGGGTCCCGCGGGCCAGCAGCGCGCCGGTCACGGCACCGCCCTGCCCGCCCGTCGCGGCCAACACCAGGATCGGCTCCTGCACCATGGATGAACTCCCTCTTCTGCAGCGGGGCATCGGATCTGAAGTCGGCCCCGACGGCAATCTTCCGTCACGGACGACAGCGCACGACGCGGACTCGCCCGAGATGGGCGCTGGAGGACTCGAACCCCTGCACGCACAGTCATGACGCTCGTCCGACCATCATGCGGGCCTGCCCCTGAAGACCGTGCTGGAGCAACTCGACATCCTCGGCGAAGAGATGATGCCCGTCCTGCGCGAGGAGTTCGAGAAGGGGCGCCCCCGCCGGGGTACCGGACGCGCCGACGCACGCGTCGCTGCTCAAGGCCCAGGAAGAGGTGAACGCCGCACGAAGCTCGTCGCCGTCTCCGCGGGGCTGAGCACCCCGTCCTCGACCCGCCTGGTTGCGGACCGTCACGCCGAGGCGGTCCAGGGCGAACTCGCCCCCGGGGCCTCGACGTGCAGACCGAGGTCGTCGAACTGCGCGAACTGGCGGTGGCCAGGCGTCTGCGCTGGCCCTGGGACAGCAGGCGCCCGCCGGGGTCGACCCGGGCCAGGAGAAGGTTCTCGTGCAGGGCGCCGGGCACCTGGTGCGCCGGCTGGCCCACCCAGGAGACCCGGCCGGGATCGGCGGGGACGGCCTGTCCGTCCACCACGTGGAGCGCGCGGCCCTCGTGCGGGGCGGACAGCCCGCCGCCGCGGCCGGCAGGCTGGACCTGCCCGCCCCGCTCGGTCCGGGGACAGTCTGCTGAGCCGCGGCCCAGGTTCGCCACGAGCGGGCGGAGCACTGACTTCTCCGTCCGCGCCATCTTCTTGTCCGGGAGCGCACAGTACGCTTCTCGTCGGACGGGGTGAAGGAGACGGCACCGATACTTATGATCCGTCACCGCTGCAAGCGGCAGCTGGTGCAGCTCGGAACCCGGAGAGGCACCGGACCCGCTCGCGGGGCCACGGTCGGACCGACGGAGTGCACGGACGTGGTTGGCTCAAGAACTGGCGGACGGACCGAGCCCCCGAGGATGCGCCGCGACGGAAATCGCCCGCATCGGACACGAGTCAAGAACTTCAGGAGCCACCTTGTCCCGTACCTACCCTCGCAAGTTCTCTCGTTCCGAGACCACACGGGCCGAGGCCTTCAGTGACGGCGTGTTTGCCATTGCCGTCACGCTCCTGGTCCTCAACCTCGCTGATCCGCCGCACAAGCCGGGCGGCCTTGGCCGGGCTCTGCTGGCCCAGTGGCCTGCCTACCTCGGCTACCTGGCGTCATTCGGCTATGTTGCGGTGATCTGGCTCAACCACCACCAGGCCTTCGTCCGCATCAGGGCCATGGACCGCGGGCTACATGCTGCCAACCTGTTTCTCCTGCTCACCACGGCGGCGCTGTCCTTCCCCACAGCGGTGGTCGCGGACGCACTGCAGACCGACCTTGCGGACTCTGACGCGCGGGTGGCCGTTGCTCTCTACGCCGGCCTTGCCGCAGCGATGTGCCTGAGCTGGGTGGCCTTCTACCATCAGCTCGCCCGGCGACCCGAGCTGATGGACCCTGACGTGGAGGACACGTACGTACGGCACGGACGGCTTCGTTCGTGGGCCGGAGCGCTTGCCTACACCGTCGCCGGGCTTCTTGGAGTGTTCATCGCACCACTGCTGGCGATTGCGGTGTTCGTTCTCCTCCCGGTCTTCTACTTCGTCACCAGCGAAGGCCTGCGCGGCGGGCGGGACGGCTCCTCCTGATACGGCCCGCACGAGTGACGCCACGGACGCGCTCACGAAGTGGCACTGGAGCTACGCACTGTTTCTCGGATCTCCGGACGTGGGCGGGGTGTTGGGGTCGGGCCGATCGGCCTTCACATGGGCCGAGACCTCGATCGCCGGTTACAGTGGTGGACGTGAGAAGTCCGAGTCCTTTCTCACCAAAGGGCTCGCGGAGAGTCGGCGCGCCACGCTGATGATCAGGGTGTCGTGGCGTCGTCCCGGGCTCGGCGCGTTCCGGGTGGACGAGAGCCGACTGACCGCCTCGCGCGACGACGTGACTCTCCACACTTCCAGCCTGTCATGGGAGAGGTACGGAACTTTCGCATCGGGCCGGGTCGACGTGGTCCGCCGTGCGGCGACAGTCCTCTGCGCCGTCGGTCGAGCATGTTCGAGCTGCTCGCCTCGGTCCCGTCCGGGGAGCGTGCGGGTCACAACCATCCGCAGCGCTGTGCCTGCAGGGCCATCTGGAAGCGGTTCGCGGCGCCCAGCTGGGCCATCAGGATCTGCAGGCGGCGGAACAGAGTGCGGCGACTGATGCCCAACTCGCGGGCGATGACGTCATCGCCCGCGCCGCCCGCGAGGAGCCACAGCAGGCGGCGGTCGGCCGGTGCCAGGCCGCCTGGGCGGGTGGCGCGGCCATGGAACGGCAGGGCGCTCTGCCAGAACTGCTCGAACAGTGCCACGAGCGCGGAGAGCAGGCCGCACGGCTGCACGACCAGCATGGTGTTGTGCACGTCGGCCTCCTTGATCGACAGCGACACGAGCGCGTACGCCTCGTCGATGATCACGAGTTTGACCGGCACCGACGGCAGTACCCTGACCTGTTCGCCGGCCTTGATGCACGGTTCGATGACCTCCTTGAGGTGGCCCGGATGCTCCAGCGACTCCCGCGAGTACACGACACGCTGCGTCACACCGCGGGCTAGCGTGGCCAGCGCGTCGTCCGTGGCCTCGGACAAGGGAAAGTACGGCGGTGACTCGAACTGCCGGATCTGATCGCGGGCGCTCGCCCAAGCGTGACGAATCCTGGGACCGATGGCGTCGCCCGTGACGACCTCGACGAGATTGTCGTTGTACGCGGCGAGCCGCTGTCGCCGGAACGACTCGAACGCGCCCCCGACGGTGATGCGCGACTCCTCGACCTCGGCCGCCCGGAGCCGGGCGAGGATCTCCAGGCCCGCGGTGGGTGGAACCGGGGCCACCACGTCGCCGCCCTCCTCGGCGGCACTGGCCAGACCGGCGTCGACCAGAGCACCGTACGCCGCGGTGAGTTCCGCACCGTTCAGACCGGCCGCTCTTCCGATCGCACTCAGCGGGGCGGGGGCCAGCTCCAGCAGCGCCAGATAGACCTGGACCGCAGCGTGATCGATTCCCAGAAGCCGAAGGGCCTCGCCGAGTTTCGCGTTCGTCATACGGGACATTATCGACGGCTCCCGTCGGGGCTGTGGCCGATCTGTGCCAGTGGCAGTCTTTGGTACCGAACGCGCGGCGTGCGGGATACCGTCCGGGAGCCGTCGGCGACCGGCGGCAGCGAGGGCGCGCGGGCCCCACCGGGAGGGAGCTTGACCTGTCCACAGGGCTCTCTCGGCCCCTCGCCACTGAGGAACCCACCCAGAAGAAGGTGTTTGACATGGCGGAAGGCCGAAAGAACGGTCTCTACTCAGGGATCTCCGAGGAACTGTCCGCTCTGATGCGGGCGGGGTGGGCGGACACCGAGCGGCACGACCTGCGGCCCGGCGAGCAGGCTCCGCACGCGGCCCGCCGCCGCGCCGCGCTCTCCGCGCGCTTTCCCGGCGAACGCCTCGTGATCCCCTCGGGGAATCTCAAGGTCCGTTCGAACGACGACACCTACCCGTTCCGTCCGTACTCGGGCTATGTGCACATGACCGGAGACCAGGTCAGGGACGGCGCGCTCGTTCTCGAACCCCGTGCGGACGGCGGTCATGACGCCTACTGCTACCAGCTGCCGCGGGACAGCAGGGACAACAACGAGTTCTGGACCGGCGCCACGGCGGAGCTGTGGATGGGCCGGCGCCGCTCCCTCGCCGAGTCGGAGCTCGTGCTCGGCCTGCCCTGCCGCGACGTCCGCGCGGCGGCCGGTGACCTGGCCGCCGCCTCCGGTGCGCCGACCCGCATCGTCCGCGGTGTCGACCCGGCCCTGGAGGCCGCAGTCACCACCGAGGAGGAGCGCGACGCCGAACTGGAAGAGGCGCTCAGCGATCTCCGACTCGTCAAGGACGACTGGGAGATCGCCGAGCTCCGCAAGGCCGTGGACTCCACCGTGCGCGGATTCACCGATGTGATCGGTGAGCTCTCCCGGGCGATCGCGACGTCCGAGCGGTGGATCGAGGGCACGTTCTTCCGCCGCGCACGCCTCGAGGGCAATGCCGTCGGCTACGGCTCGATCTGCGCCGCGGGCGAGCACGCCACGATCATGCACTGGACGGACAACGACGGTCCGGTGCGTCCGGGGGACCTGCTCCTGCTCGACGCCGGCGTGGAGACGCACACCCTCTACACCGCCGACGTCACGCGCACGCTGCCGATCAGCGGGACCTTCACGTCCCTGCAGCGCAAGGTCTACGACGCGGTGTACGAGGCCCAGGAGGCCGGCATGGCCGCTGTCAAGCCGGGCGCCGCGTACCGCGACTTCCACGAGGCGTCCCAGCGTCACCTGGCGGCTCGGCTGGTCGAGTGGGGCTTCATCGAAGGCCCGGCCGACCGCGCGTACGAGCTCGGTCTCCAGCGCCGCTTCACGATGGCGGGCACCGGTCACATGCTCGGTCTGGACGTCCATGACTGCGCGCAGGCCCGTCGCGAGGAGTACGTCGACGGTGTGCTGGAGCCGGGCATGGTGCTCACCGTCGAGCCCGGCCTGTACTTCCAGCGGGACGACCTCACCGTGCCCGAGGAATGGCGCGGCATCGGCGTCCGGATCGAGGACGACCTGGTCGTCACCGACGACGGGCACGAGAACCTGTCAGCGGGCCTGCCGCGGTCGGCGGACGATGTCGAGGCATGGATGGCCCGGTTCGCGGGTTGAGTGCGTCGAAGAAGGGGCCTGGTGCCGGATTCCCGCAGTGAACGGGAGCCGGT
>NZ_JBHVFF010000307.1:0-9884 GCF_042801895.1 Streptomyces sp. NPDC057543
GAGAGTTTCCTCGTTGGTGATGACGTACTCGGGGTGAGTGTGGCGGCCTGCGCGGTGTCGGGCTCGGTACGGCCGCAGGCCGGGCACTCGGGGTCGGGCAGCAGGGGGTAGCGGCGTACGCCCAGGGTCTGCAGGTCGACGAGGTGCACCACCGGATCAGGCCTTTGCAGGCTCCGGCTCGCCGGAGGACTCGCCCGCAGGCTCCGACCCGCCGGAAGACTCGCCCACAGGCTCCGACCCGCCGGAAGACTCGCCCGCAGGCTCCGAATCGCTGGAGGACTCGTCCGCCGACGGGGTCGGCGCCGGGGCGCCCGCCTTCTTCGCCCGCTTGATGGCCTTCTTCTTCGCGCGGCGTTCCTTGCGGAGCTCCACCATCGCGTAGAGCGTCGGCACGAGCAGCAGGGTCAGCAGGGTCGAGGTGACCAGGCCGCCGATCACCACGACGGCGAGCGGCTGCGAGATGAAGCCGCCCTCGCCGGTGACGCCGAGCGCCATCGGGAGCAGGGCGAAGATCGTCGCCAGGGCGGTCATCAGGATCGGGCGGAGCCGGTGACGGCCGCCCTCGATGACCGCTTCGACGACGCCCATGCCCTGCGTCCGGTACTGGTTGATCAGGTCGATCAGCACGATCGCGTTGGTGACCACGATGCCGATCAGCATCAGCATGCCGATCATCGCCGGTACGCCCATCGGGGTGCCGGTGACCAGGAGCAGACCGATCGCGCCGGTTGCCGCGAACGGGATGGAGACCAGCAGGATCAGCGGCTGGATCAGCGACCGGAAGGTCGCCACCAGCAGCATGAAGACGATCGCGATCGCGGCCAGCATGGCCAGGCCGAGCTTCAGGAACGCGTCGTTCTGGTCCTCGGAGACACCGCCGATGGTGGCGGTGGCGCCGTCCGGGAGCTTCAGGGCGTTGATCTTCGTCTGGAGCGCGGCGCTGACCGCACCGGTGTTGTCACCGGTGGGCCTGGCGGTGATGGTCGCGGCGCGCTGGCCGTCGATCCGGGTCATCGAGACCGGTCCGGGGACCAGCTCGACGTCGGCGATCCGACCGAGCTTGACCGGGCCGAGCGAGAGGTCCTTCAGCTCGGCCATCGTGGTCGCCGGGTGAGCGGACTTGATGACGACGTCACGCTCGGTGTCGTCCATGATCGCCTTGCCGGACGGGGTGCCGCGCACCGCTCCGGCGACGGCCGCGCCGAGCGTGGCCTGGTCGAAGCCGGCGTCCGCGGCCTTGGCGTTGGCCTTGACCGAGATCCGCGGGATGCTCTGCGCCAGGTCGCTCTGGACGTCGGTGACGTCCTTCAGCTTGGCCACCTCGGCCCGTACCTCTTCGGACGCCTTCTTCAGGACGTCCGCGTCGGCGGCCTTGACCACGACGCTGAGGTCCTGGCTGCCGAAGCTGCCGCCCGCGGAGATGGTGGTGTCACCGATGCCGTCGAGCTTGCCGAACTCCGCTTCGAGGCGCTTCTGCACGGCTTCGGAGTCGCCCGCGTCCTTCAGGGTGATCTGGTACGAGGCCTGGTTGGAGCCCGTACCGCCGCCGAAGGCCGCCATGAAGCCGGAGGAGCCGACGGTGACCTGGTAGTCCTTGACGCCCTTGTCGCCGACGAGGACCTTCTCGACCTTCTTGGCCGCCTCGTCGGCGGCCGCCAGGCTGGTGCCGGGGGTCAACTCCTGCTTGACGGAGAGGACTTCCTGCTCGCCCTGGTCGAAGAAGTTGGTCTTCAGCAGCGGGGCCATGCCGAAGGTGCCGAGCAGCACCACGCCGGCGATGACGATGCTGGTGATCCTGCGCCGGGTCGCGAAGCGCAGCACCGGGACGTACAGCCGCTGGAGTCGACTGCGGGCTTCCTTCTCCTCGGCCTTGCGACGGGCCTCGTCCGGGTTCTCCGTGCTGCCCTTCGGGGCGCGCAGGAACCAGTACGACAGGACGGGGACGACGGTCAGCGAGACCAGCAGGGAGGCCAGCAGGGCCGCGGTGACGGTCAGCGAGAACGAGCCGAAGAGCTCGCCGACCATGCCGCCGACGAGACCGATCGGCAGGAAGACGGCGACCGTGGTGAGCGTCGAGGAGGTGACCGCTCCGGCCACTTCCTTCACCGCGGTGATGATCGCCGAGTGGCGCTCCTCGCCGTAGCCGAGGTGTCGCTTGATGTTCTCCAGGACGACGATCGAGTCGTCGACGACCCGGCCGATCGCGATGGTCAGCGCGCCGAGCGTGAGCATGTTGAGCGACAGGTCGCGGGTCCAGAGCACGATCAGCGCGAGGACCACGGAGAGCGGGATGGAGACCGCGGTGACCAGGGTCGATCGCAGCGAGGCGAGGAAGACCAGGATCACGATGACCGCGAAGAGCAGACCCAGCGCGCCCTCGGTGGTCAGACCGGAGATCGCCTTGGAGACGGCGGGGCCCTGGTCGGAGACGACGGTCAGCTCGGCGCCGGCGCCGAGGTCCTTGCGCAGGTCCGGGAGCTTGTCCTTGACGGCGTCCGAGATGGCGACGGCGCTGCCGTCCTTGTCCATCGTGGCCATCACGGCGAGGCTCGGCTTGCCGTTGGTACGGGTGATGGAGACCGCGGTGGACGGCTCCTGCTTCACCGTGGCGACGTCACCGATCCGGACCGGCTTGCCGGTCTTGCCCGTCGCCGGGTCCTTCGCGGTGACCCGCAGGTCCTCGATCTGCTTCAGCGAGGTGAAGGCGCCGCCGACCTGGACGGTGCGGCTCTTGCCCGACTCGGAGAAGGAACCGGCGGGGACGGTCGCGCCCCCCGACTTGAGCGCCTCGGAGAGCGTCATGGTGTTCAGGCCGGCCGCCGCGAGCTTCTTGTCGTCGGGCGTGACGGAGACCTGGAGGTCCTGCACGCCGTCGACGGAGACCTGGCCGACGCCGTCGATGTCCTCCAGCGCGGGGACGACGGTGCGGTCCAGCTGGTCGGCGAGCGCCTGCTGGTCCTTGTCGGAGGTGACGGCGAGGACGACGGTCGGCATGTCGTCCGTCGAACCGGCGACGACCTGCGGGTCCACGCTGTCGGGAAGCTGGACGCGGGCGCGGTTCACCGCCTGCTGGATGTCGGCGACGAGCTGCTTGGTGCCCTCGCTGCCGAAGTCGAAGGACGCCATGATGACGGCGTTGCCCTCGCTGGCGGTCGAGGTGATGCCGGTGACCCCGTCGACGGCCTTGATGGAGTTTTCGAGCGGCTCGACGACCTGCTTCTCCACCACATCGGGCGACGCACCCTGGTAGGGGGCGAGCACCGACACCATCGGGAGTTCGATGGTGGGCAGCAGCTGCTGCTTGAGCTGCGGGATCGCGATCGCTCCGAATACGAGGGCGACGATCGAGATCAGTCCGATCAGGGCCCTTTGCGCGAGGCTGAATCTGGACAGCCAGGACATGGGTGGGTCTCTCTTCTGTGGCTTAAGCGGCAGATGGGCGGGTGGCTGGGGACAGACCCGGCCCAGATATACGATCGCCCATCCGCGAGGCCGAGAGCGTCGGCCCAAGGTCGCTTTCTTACGCCGCGCATACCGCAGGTGGAGTACGCCGAATCTCCACCCGTCACTCCACCCTGGGGCGCACCAGGCCCGATTCGTACGCAATGACCACCAATTGGGCCCGGTCCCGTGCGCCGAGCTTCGCCATCGCCCTGTTCACATGCGTCTTGACGGTGAGCGGGCTGACGACGAGCCGTTCCGCGATCTCGTCGTTGGAGTGGCCGCCCGCGACCAGGACCAGCACCTCGCGCTCGCGGCCGGTGAGCGCGTCGAGCCGCGCGGAGTACTCGGCGGCGCCCGGTCCGGCACCGCCCGAACTGCCGCCCTGCGCAAGGAAGGTGGCGATCAGCCCCTTGGTCGCGGCGGGCGAGAGCAGCGCCTCGCCGCCCGCGGCGATCCGGATGGCATTGAGGAGTTCATCCGGTTCCGCCCCTTTTCCGAGGAAGCCGGACGCCCCGGCCCGCAGCGACTGCACCACGTACTCGTCCACCTCGAAGGTGGTGAGCATGACGACCCGTACGTCCGCCAGTTCAGGATCGGCGCTGATCATGCGGGTCGCGGCGAGTCCGTCCGTACCAGGCATCCGGATGTCCATCAGCACCACGTCGGCCCGGGTCGACCGGGCGAGCTCCACGGCCTGTGCGCCGTCCGCCGCCTCGCCGACCACCTCCATGTCGGCTTCCGAGTCGACCAGCACCCGGAACGCGCTGCGCAGCAGCGCCTGGTCGTCGACGAGCAGCACCTTGATGGGCGGTGTCATGTGTTCTCCCCCGTCCGGCCCGCCGCGCCCGGCTCCTCGGGCTCTGCGGTACGGGCCTTGACGGGCAGGATCGCATGGACCCGGAATCCGCCTCCGTAGCGGGGGCCCGCGGTGAGGGAACCGCCGAGTGCGGTGACGCGTTCACGCATGCCGAGGATGCCGTGGCCGCCGCCGTCCCCGTTGTGGCCGCCCCCGCCCGAGCCGTTGTCGATGACGGTGATCTCGGCGGTGGCCCCGACCCGTACGACGCTCACCTCGGCCTTCGCACCGGGGCCCGCGTGCTTGCGCACATTGGTCAGCGCCTCCTGGATCACCCGGTACGCGGCCAGGTCGACGGCCGCGGGCAACGGGGGCCGCCGGTCGGTGCAGGCCACCTCGACCGGGAGCCCGGCCCGCCGGACGGTGTCCACCAGCTCGTCGAGGACGGCGAGCCCCGGGGCCGGTTCGGTCGGCGCCTCCGGGTCGCCGGACTGGCGCAACAGCCCGACGGTGGCCCGCAGTTCGTTGAGTGCGGAGCGGCTGGCCTCCCGGACGTGCGCCAGCGCCTCCTTGGCCTGGTCGGGGCGCTTGTCCATGACGTGGGCGGCAACCCCGGCCTGGACGTTGACCAGGGCGATGTGGTGGGCGACGACGTCGTGCAGATCGCGGGCGATCCGCAGCCGCTCCTCTGCGACCCGGCGCCGGGCCTCCTCGTCACGGGTGCGCTCGGCCCGTTCGGCGCGCTCCCTGATCGCGTCGACGAAGGCACGCCTGGAGCGGACGGCGTCCCCCGCCGCGCCGGCCATGCCGGTCCAGGCGAAGACGCCGAAGTTCTCCTGGCTGTACCAGGGCGCCCAACCGAAGAACATCGCGGCGGCCGTCAGCACGGCCATGGTCAGCAGCCCGACCCGCCAGGTGGTGGACCGGTCGGTGCGGGCGGCGACCGTGTACAGCGCGATGACGGTACTCATCACCACCGGCGCGGGCGGGTCGAATCCCACCAGTTCGACGACCGTCAGTCCGGCGGTGGCCACGAGCACCGCCATGGGATTGCGCCGCCGCCAGATGAGCGCCACGGCACCGAGCACCATCAGGAGCACGCTGCCCACCTCGGGCGCGCTGGTGCCGAAGGAGGGCCCGTTCGGCACCCCCGGGTGGACGAACGAACCGATGATCATGGCCACGAGGACGGCCAGGGCGAGCGCGGAGTCCAGCGCGAGGGGATGGTCGCGCAGCCAGTGCCGGACGCGCAGAACCCCGGTTCCGAGGGTGGTCACGTCAAGCTACGTTACGGCGTGTCGCGCGGCAATCGGTCCGAGTCGTACGGAGAAATCGGTCGTACCGGTCGCACCTACGACACGGAGAAGCGCTGAATCGCCGCGGACACGACTGTGCCCCGTGACCGGCGGACCGGACACGGGGCACGGGGCACGGACTCGTGCGGGTGCTCGCGGGTGCGTGCAGATGCTGGAGTGCGGGCGGTGTCGACCGGGGATGGCGTCAGCCGGGGATCAGACCGTCGTCCCGGAGCATGGCGCGCACCTCTTCGAGGGTCGCGTCGGACGACGGCAGGATCAGCTCGGACGGCTCCAGGGAGTCGTCCGGCAAGGGTTCACCGAGCTCGCGCACCCTGGCGAGGAGCGCGTGGAGAGTGGAGCGGAAGCCGGGGCCGTCGCCGCTCTCCATCTCGGCGAGCAGCTCGTCGTCGAGCTTGTTGAGCTCGGCGAAATGGCTGTCGGCCAGGGCGACCTGGCCCTCCCCCATGATCCGTACGATCATGACGCTGCCTTAACTCTTGTCGAACTTGTGCGGGGACTGGGACGACTGCTGCTGCGCCGCGTCCTGCGGGCCACCCTCGATCGCCTGCTGCTGGGTCGGGCCGCCGGCCAGCTCGGCCTTCATGCGCTGCAGCTCCAGCTCCACATCCGTACCACCGGAGATCCGGTCGAGCTCGGCGGCGATGTCGTCCTTGGCCGTACCGGTCGGGTCGTCCAGGGCGCCGGAGGCGAGCAGCTCGTCGATCGCGCCGGCCCGGGCCTGCAGCTGCTGGGTCTTGTCCTCGGCCCGCTGGATCGCCAGGCCGACATCGCCCATCTCCTCCGAGATCCCGGAGAAGGCCTCACCGATCCGGGTCTGCGCCTGGGCGGCGGTGTAGGTGGCCTTGATGGTCTCCTTCTTGGTCCGGAAGGCGTCGACCTTGGCCTGGAGCCGCTGGGCCGCGAGAGTCAGCTTCTCCTCCTCGCCCTGCAGCGTGGTGTGCTGCGTCTCCAGGTCGGTGACCTGTTGCTGCAGTGCGGCGCGCCGGGACAGCGCCTCGCGGGCCAGGTCCTCGCGGCCGAGCGCGAGCGCCTTGCGGCCCTGGTCCTCCAGCTTGGACGACTGACCCTGCAGCTGATTCAGCTGCAGCTCCAGCCGCTTGCGCGAGGTCGCCACATCGGCGACACCGCGGCGCACCTTCTGAAGCAACTCCAGCTGCTTCTGGTACGAGTAATCGAGGGTCTCGCGCGGATCCTCGGCCCGGTCTAGGGCCTTGTTTGCCTTCGCGCGGAAGATCATCCCCATACGCTTCATGACACCGCTCATGGGCTTCGCGCGCCCCCTTCTGACGGACTGAGCTCCAGCACTCCAACAGAACCCACAGTACGGGCCCTGCCTCTATTACCGCACTGTTCGAGCACAGATGTGCTCCTCCCCAAGGACGACTGCACCCGGTCACCGCTCCGGCCCAGGGAGTAGGTGGCGGTCGGGGAGACCTGCGGCGCCCACCGTGCGGAACACCCGGGGACTCCTGCGAGGACGCGGGCCGTTGCCGGATCGTTCCCGACCGGCCTGGGGCTGCGGGAAACGAACCCGTACCCTTGGGCCTTGTGTTCCGTAGCCGTTCGAAGGAAGAGAAGGCGTCCACCGGCAAGGTGACGGCCGACCTCTCCAAGCAGCCCCGCGACCCGCAGGCCCCCAAGGGTCGCCCCACCCCCAAGCGCAGCGATGCCCAGTCGCAGCGCCGTCGCGCCTCCAGTGGCGCGCCGCTAGATCGCAAGGAGGCCGCGAAGCGGCAACGCGAAGCGCGCCGTGTGGACATGGCCAAGCAGCGTGAGGCGCTCGCCAGTGGCGACGAGCGCTATCTGCCGGCGCGCGACAAGGGCCCCGTGCGGCGCTTCGTCCGCGACTACGTGGACTCGCGCTTCTGCATCGCGGAGTTCTTCCTGCCGCTGGCCGTGATCATTCTGATCCTCAGCGTGATCCAGGTACAGAACATCCAGACCATCTCGCTGCTGCTCTGGCTGATCGTGATCGTGCTGATCGTGATCGACTCGATCGGTCTCGCGTTCCGCCTGAAGAAGCAGCTGAACGCGCGCTTCCCCAATACGCCGAAGCGTGGCGCGGTTGCCTACGGCCTGATGCGTACGCTTCAGATGCGTCGGCTCCGGCTGCCGAAGCCGCAGGTCAAGCGCGGAGAGCGGCCCTGAGTACGGATGCCTCCGGCTCGGTCGGCGGTCCGTCCGCCGACCGGCAGGGCCGCACTGCCCCTGTCGTCGCTCCCGTCACCGGATTCTCGGGGGCCTCTTCGGCGTGGCTGAAGGGACTCGGCGGGCTGCGCAACACGGTCCGCCAGGAGCTGGTCGCGCGCCAGCTCGACGAGCAGATCGCCGCCCGCTTCCCGGTCGGACAGCGGCTGCGCATCCTCGACGTCGGCATGGGCCAGGGCACCCAGGCGCTGCGCCTGGCCAGGGCCGGGCACTCCGTGACGGGTCTGGAGTCCGATGCGGAGATGCTGCGGGTGGCCCGTGAGTCGCTCGGCTGCGAGCCCGCGGGCATCCGCGAGCGGGTCCGGCTGATCGAGGGCAATGGTCTGGACACGGGGGTGCACTTCCTGCCCGGCAGCTTCGACGTCGTGCTCTGCCACGGTGTGCTGATGTATGTCCGGGAGTCGGACGCGATGGTGGCCGGTCTGGCCCGGATGCTGGCCCCGGGCGGGCTGCTCTCGCTGCTCGTACGGAACGCCGACGCGCTGGCGATGCGGCCCGGGGCGGCCGGGGACTGGGACGCGACGCTGGCTGCCTTCGACACGGACACGTACACCAATCGGCTGGGCCTCACGGTGCGGGCCGACCGGCTGGACGCCCTGACGGCCACGCTCGCCGGGATCGCGGCGCCCCTGCACGCCTGGTACGGGGTGCGCGTCTTCACGGACAACGTGAGCAACGACGTGGAACTGCCGGCCGCCGCCGAACTCGAACGGCTGCTGGCCGCGGAGGACCGGGCCGGGCGGACGGATCCGTACCGCCGGGTGGCCGCGCTGCTGCATCTGTGCGGAGTGCGGGGCTAGGCGGGTGCCGCGTTCGGATCAGGTCGGATGATCATGCCGGGCTCGCGTGCTCCAGCACCCTGATCCGGCCTGATCCGAACGCCGGACCCCAGGACGCCGGAGATCTCGGCCTGAGCCGGCCCGACGGCTTACCCGATCGGCCGAATCCAACGGGCCACCGAGAGCCACAAAAGCAACAATCCGGGCATGGATGCATTCCACTCCCCCAGCCACATACGCCGACTGCTGCTGCCTCTGACCGCGGGTTTCTGTGCGGTCGCCCTGGTGAGCGGCTGTTCGGGCGCGGCCCCCGCTTCGCCCAAGACCGGTCCCGCCGCGTCGGCCTCCGCCGCCCCGGCCGCGAGTGATCTACAGAGCGAATACCAGGCCGTGATCAGGAACGTGCTGCCGTCGGTCGTTCAGATCGAGACCTCCACCGGTCTGGGCTCCGGCGTCGTCTACGACTCCAAGGGCCATATCGTCACGAACGCCCATGTGGTCGGCAGTGACACGACGTTCAAGGTCACCGTCGCCACCGGCGAGAAGGTACTGAAGGCCTCGCTGGTCGCCTCCTATCCGGAACAGGATCTGGCCGTCCTCAAGCTCGAAAACGCCCCGGACGGGCTGAAGCCCGCGAAGTTCGGCAACTCGGAAAAGGTCGAGGTGGGACAGATCGTGCTGGCGATGGGCTCGCCGCTCGGACTGTCCTCCAGCGTCACCCAGGGCATCGTCTCGGCACTCGGCCGGACCGTCAGCGAGAGCCGGGCGGGTGGCGGCACGGGCGCGACGATCGCGAACATGGTGCAGACCTCGGCGGCGATCAACCCGGGCAACAGCGGCGGTGCGCTGGTCAACCTGGACAGCGAGGTGATCGGTATCCCGACGCTGGCGGCGATCGACACGCAGATGGGTGACACCGCGGCGCCCGGCATCGGGTTCGCGATCCCCGTCTCGATGGTGAAGACGATCGCCGATCAGATCATCAAGAGC
The DNA here is from genome assembly GCF_042801895.1 of Streptomyces sp. NPDC057543. Taxonomy (NCBI): domain Bacteria; kingdom Bacillati; phylum Actinomycetota; class Actinomycetes; order Kitasatosporales; family Streptomycetaceae; genus Streptomyces; species Streptomyces sp. NPDC057543. The sequence continues at coordinate 9,537 of NZ_JBHVFF010000307.1, forward strand.
GGCAAGGTCACGGACTCGGGCCGGGCGGCGCTGAACATCACCGGGCGCACGGTCGTCGATCAGAACTTCGAGCCGGCCGGGGTGGCGCTGGTCAGCGTGACGAAGGGCGGCGCCGCGGAGAAGGCGGGACTGCGGGCCGGCGACATCATCATCGGGATCGGCGATCTGCCGGTCACGACGATCACGTCCCTGTCGGTGGCGCTGGCCTCGGACAAGCCCGGCCAGAAGGTCACCGTGACGTATCTGCGCAACGGGGCGGAGAAGACGGCGAAGGTCACCCTGGGTGAGATCTAGTGTCTGTCCCGCTCTGATCCACCGGGCAGAGACATCGGCGTACGGGCCGGGGCC
>NZ_JBHVFF010000308.1:0-9847 GCF_042801895.1 Streptomyces sp. NPDC057543
CAGCTGGGGTTCGCGATGCAGATGTGCACCGTCCGGTACGTCGGCCGGTTCCTGGTGGACGATCCGCTGGACGTGCCGTGGTCGGTCATCGAGCACTTGGCCGCGCAGTTGCAGATCGAGGACGCGTCGGTGGTGAAGCGGTACACCGAGCGGCCGAAGACGGCGTACGAGCACGCGTGGGAGATCCGGGACGCCTACGGCTATCACCCGTTCGAGGACGCGGAGTGGGGGCGCAAGTTCCGCGCGTTCCTGCACGGGCGGGCGTGGACGGGCGCCGAGGGACCGGTGGCTCTGTTCAACCAAGCGGTGGGATGGCTGCGCCGCCACCGGGTGCTGCTGCCGGGCGTGAGCGTGTTGGCCAAGCAGGTCGCATCCGTACGTCGGGTCGCGGAGAAGCGGCTGTACGCGACGGTGGCAGGCGCTGCGCGGCGGGCGGACGCGTCGTTGTCGGAGGATCTGGTGGCGCTGCTCGGGGTGCCGGAGGGGCGGCGGATTTCGGAGTTGGAGCGGCTGCGCCGGCCGCCGACGCGGACGACGGGCGCGAGCATGGCGAAGGCGCTGGAACGGGTGGATGAGATCTCGGCGTTCCGTCTGGGCAGGGTGAAGCTGGACAAGGTGCCGCCGAACCGGCTGGCGACGCTGGCGCGGGTCGGTCTGGGGTCGAAGGCGCCGATCCTGGAGCGAACGCCGGAGCCGAAGCGCACGGCGCTGCTGACGTCGGTGGTGCGGCACCTGGAGGCGTCCGCGATCGACGACGCGCTGGATCTGTTCTCGGTGCTGATGCAAGTGAAGCTGATCAGCGCCGCGCGGCGGGCGACGGACCGGGACTGGCTCGCGGTCCGGCCTCGCGTGGCGAAGGCGTCACGGATGCTCGATGGGGTGTTCCGGCTGTGGAGCGAGCAGCTGGACCTGGTGACCGAGATCGATGCCGACCTGGACGCGGGCGCGATGTGGCGGGCGCTGGAGACGGAGATCGGGCCGCGCGAGGAGGTGATGGCCGCCTCGGCGCTGCTGGGAGAGCTGATCGGGCCCGCGGACGAGGAGGCCGAGGCGGAGATGCGGCGTCTGCTGGCCACCCGCTACAACACGGTCCGCCCCTTCCTGTCGCTGCTCGGGGAGTCGCCGGCGCTGGGGGCGGCCTCCGGCGGCAAGCGGATTCTGGAGGAGGTGAAGCGGCTCCCGGCGCTGGCGAGGCGGAAGGTGAAGGCCAAGCCGCTGCTGCCGCGTGAGATCGACGCCAAATTGGTGCCGGCGGCGTGGAAGAAGGCGGTGTACTCCAATCCGGAGCTTCCCGAGGGGGCAGTGGACCGTGACGCGTATGTGGTGTGCGTGCTGGAGCAGCTGTTCCGCGGCCTGAACCGGCGCGTGGTGTTCGCCTCGCCGTCGAACCGGTGGGCGGACCCTCGGGCGCGGCTGCTGGACGGCAAGCAGTGGGAGGCCGTCTCCGAGGACGTACTGCACGGCCTGAGCCTGGACGAGCCGGTCGAGGAACACCTGGCCGGGCGGGTGCGGGCCCTGGACGCGGCCTGGCAGCTGATGGCGGAGCGTCTGGAGGAGGCCGGGCAGGACGCGAAGCTCAGCTTCGAGGTCCAGCCCAATGGCCGGTTGAAGCTGAACGTCGACCGGCTCGGCGCGCTCGGCGAGAGCGAGTCCCTGAAGTGGCTGCGCAGGACCACCGCGAAGATGCTCCCGAAGATCGACCTGCCGGACCTGCTGTTCGAGGTCGACTCCTGGACCGGGTTCCTGGATGCCTTCGTGCACCTGGGGGACGGCCGTACCCGCATGGAGAACCTGAAGACGTCCCTGGTGGCGCTGCTGGTGAGCGAGGCGTGCAACATCGGCTACGCCCCCGTCATCGATGCCGACGAGGAGGCGCTCACCCGGGCCCGGCTGGTCCACGTCGACCAGTACTACCTGCGCGCCGACACCATCGCCGCGGCGAACGCGAAGCTGATCGAGGCCCAGGGGCGGGTGCCGATCGTGGAGCACTGGGGCGAGGGCCTGCTCGCGTCCGTCGACGGGCTGCGGTTCGTAGTGCCGAAGCGGACCATCAACGCCGGGCCGTCGCCGAAGTACTACCACTTCAAACGCGGAATTACATGGCTGAATGCCGTCAACGACCAGGTAGCGGGCATCGGACAGATGGTCGTGCCCGGCACCCCGCGCGACTCCCTGCACATCCTTGACACCCTGCTGAACCTCGACGCCGGGGTGAAGCCGGACATGGTGGCCACCGACAACGCCTCCTACTCCGACACGGTGTTCGGCCTGTTCTCCCTGCTCGGCTACAACTTCTCGCCCCGCTTCCGTGACCTGGCCGACCAGAGGTTCTGGCGCGCGGAGCTGCCCGGCGTGGACACCGGCGGGTACGGGCCACTGGAGCCGCTGGCCTGCAACAAGGTGAACCTGAACAAGGTGATCACGCACTGGCCGGACATGCTCCGGGTGGTCGGCTCCCTGGTCACCGGGCAGGTGCGGGCGTACGACCTGTTGCGGATGTTCGGCCGCGAGGGACGCCCCACCCCGCTGGGCACCGCGTTCGCCGAGTACGGGCGGATCGCCAAGACCCTGCACCTGCTGCGCGTGGTCGACCCAGTCGACGACACCTACCGCAGGCAGATGAACCGGCAGCTCACCGTGCAGGAGTCCCGCCACAAGCTCGCCCGGGACATCTGCCACGGCAAGCGCGGGCAGATCATGCAGGCCTACCGGACGGGACAGGAGGACCAGCTCGGCGCGCTCGGGCTGGTGCTGAATGCCGCGGTGCTGTGGACGACTCGCTACCTGGACGCTGCCGTCCAGGAGTTGCGGACGCTGCCGGCCGAGGAGCGTGAGCACGACGTCCTGGACGAGGACGTCGCCCGCGTCTCCCCGCTCAAGCACGCGAACCTCAACGTGCTCGGCCGCTACAGCTTCCGCTCCTCCACCCCGGTCGACGGCGGCCTGCGCCCGCTGCGCGACCCGGGTGCGCTGGAGCTGGACGAGGACAACAACGACGGGCAGGAGTGAGTATCAGGAGCCGGCCAAGCCCGACCCGTGACCGGTGTTCAGGAGTCGCTCCGGCGGCAGAACTTCGCCTGAAGTAGATCGGTGAAGATACCGATGGGGTCGTCCCAATCGCCATTGCTCCAGTCGCCGTTGACGTTGGTGGTGACTATCCGTTCGCCATCGCGAGCGCCGTAGGCGTAGGACCACGATCCGAAGAGCGCACCCCCCATGCCCCAGACCGTTTCCCCGCAGGGCAGTCTCACTGAGGAAACGCCGAGGCCGTAGGCGGCGTTGGGAATCCAGTCGCGGGTGGGCACGGTGGTGAACATGTCGCGTTGCTGGTCTGATGGCAGTATCCGGCCCCCCAGCAGGGCGCGGAAGAACCGGTTGAGGTCCCCGGCGGTGGAGATCATGCCGCCGGCTGCCCAGAACATGGATGAATCGAGCTCGGTCGCGTCGTGAACCGGCGCGCCGGGGTCGGTCTGGAACAGCTTCGTGTAGTGCCGGGAGTGTGGACCGTGGATCGTCGGATCGCTGCCGTGCGGCAGGTACGTACCAGTCAGGCCGAATGGGCGGGAGATCCGCCCTGCGATCTCCTCGGCAAGCGCGCGGCCGGTGGCCCGCTCGATGATCAAGCCTGCGAGGACGTAGTTGGTGTTGGAATACGCCCAGCCCGAACCCGGTGCGAAGGTGTGCGGATGGGACATGGCGATCGGCACCAGTGACTTGGGCGGGTGTGTCTCGTAACGGTTCAGCGCTTCCTGGTCATAGGTGTAGTTGAAGATCCCGCTGGTGTGGTTGAGCAGCATCCTGACGTTCACCCTGGCACCGTCGTGGTGATGGCCATTCACTACCCCGGGCAGCCACAGTTCCGCGGTGTCGTCCAGGCTCAGCCTGCCTTCCGCCGCCAGCTGCAGCACGACGGTGGCCACGAACGTCTTGCTGATGCTGCCGATGCGGAACCGGTCCTGCGGTGAACGCTTGCGGCCGGTTCGGGTGTCGGCCACTCCTGCGGTCCCGAACCACTGCCGGCCGCCGTCGCAAACCTCAGCGAGAATGCCGGGAAGGCCGCCTTGAGTCACAGCTTGCTGAAGTAAGCGCTGGACCGCCTCGTAGCCCTCGGCCCCTGAGGCCGGCGCGGACTCAGATACCGCGCCCCCTGCTTTGGCCGGTTCGGCGCCCGGTCGGCCGCTGTCTGTATGAGCGGTGTGCTGGTGCATGTGGTCCTCCTTGTCGTGTGTGACCCGTGGGTGACCGCCCGGCCCCTCTCCACGGCGTGATTACTGGCCCACCGGCTCTCAGCAGGGACTTGGTGCCCAGCGCAGCGTGCGACGCTTCGCGCACGCCTACCGGACCCGCTGCACATCACGGCAAGAGGCACGGCCGCGGGGTGAACTGGCCGCGTCAGCTGATCCCGGTGGTCACTGCTCCTGGCTGATGAGTGTCTGCCGAACGCGGTCCGCCAGCTCGGCCTGATCGATACCGGCCAAGGCGAGAGCACGCGGCACGGTGCCGATTTGAGCCTGCAGGATCCCGAGCAGCAGATGCGCTGACCGCAGGTCCTTCTTGCGAGCGGAGGCGAAGCTCCGCTCCAGCGCGAGTCTGGCGGACGCACCCATCTTGGGCTGCTGGGAAACGTGGCTCGGCCCGGGAAGGTCATAGGAGGCCGGAGACACTCCAACCATGCTCAGGCTGTGCTCGAATTCTCGATCCAGTGCCTCGCGGACAGCAGCGCGATCGAGCCCGACCGAGGCCAGGACCTGCTGAGCGGTAGACCCCTGATCGGCGGCGAGCGACAACAGAAGATGGTGCGCGTCGATCGTCGCCGACCCATCATCGCGAGCTTCGTCCATCGCCCGCACGATGACCCCATGCAGGTACTTGTCAAACGCGCTCATCGCCGCGTCTCCTCAGCTTGACTCCGGCAGCGATGAGCCGCTTGGCGTGCTTCTTGTGGACGGCTTGGCGGGTGACACCGAGCGCCTCGGAGACCTGCGGCCAGCTCCAGCCCGCCCGCATGGCCTGCTCGACAGCGGCGTCCTCCAGTTGATCGGCAAGGCGCCGCAACGCCACGACAGCCGCCAGGGCGTCAGCGGGCTCAGGGGGAAGGGAATTCTCGCCGACGGACATGCAAGCAACTGTAGTTGACTAACGAGGATAGTCAACCCGAGTTGCTAACGACCGCGGGCGGGCCCAGCGATCCCGCCGGAGGCTCGTGACCACGGGCTCCCTGTCGTCAAAGGATCGAATGACGACAGGCGCGACTGGCGTCCAATGAACCCGGACTTTCAGGGGCCTGACGGCGGCTCGGATCCAATCAGATCCGATGGCGGCTGATGACAGGGTTTGCTGACAGCTAGGGTCGAATGCGACCACCACAACGGGGAGCGGCATGGCCAACCTGGTCTACAAGCGGGTGTCGACCGACCAGCAGTCGACCGACCGTCAGAACCTCGTCCTCGACGAGGCCGGGATCGAGGACCCGGTCGTCTTCGAGGAGGACCCCGGTACCTCCAGCCGTCTCCACCCTCTCCAGCGGCCGAAGTTCGGCGAGCTGCTCACGTACGCGCGGCCGGGCGACACCGTGCACATCTCCGAGATGTTCCGCCTCGTGCGCGGAACCGGGCACATCCTCGACGTACTCGACGTCTTCCACCGCGACCGTCTCGCCCTGCGCATCCACGACGGCGCGTTCTCCGCCATGGACCTCACCGCCCGCCACCTGCGCACTGGAGAGCTGCTGTCCACCGTGAAGTTCATGGTGCAGACCCTCGCCGCCGCTGGCGAACTCCAGCGCGACCTCCAGCGCGAGCTGACCTACGACGGGCTGCGGGCCGCCGAGGCCAAGGGCAACAAGGGCGGCCGTCGACCGGTCGTCACGGCCGCGAAGGCCGCCGTGCGCGCCGGGTACCTGGGCGGCCAGTCCATCGCGGGTCTGGCCCGCGACCACCACGTCAGCCGCGGCGCCATCCGTACAGCCGTCGCCGACCTCATGCCCGAGCACACCGACGCTTCCCAGGACACCCCAGCGCCGGAGATCGCGGTCGCCCTCGACATGCCGGGCAAGGTCGCCGACTTCCTGCGCGCGGCCGAACTGGAGCCCGCTGAGCGGGACGCGCTCGACCAGGGCCTGACCGTACGGCGCGGCCAGGGCTACACACTCCGCATCCCCGCGGCGCCCTCGATCCACCGCCAACTCCTCGACCGCTGCCAGCCGCTCGACGCCCCCTCGGCAATCCCGGCCCAGCGCAAGGCCCGCCGCGAGTACGCGAACCGCGTCAACGCCCTCGGGAACGAGACCCCGTAGCAAGCCATGCGGGCTTCAAAACCAAGGGGCTTCCGACCTGGGAGATGTCGAAGGTCTCCGCCGTTTTGCTGGTCACCGGCGCCTTCGGATCGAAGGGCTTCGGCCGATCACGGCCTGTCAAAACTTCTGACAGCAACACCGGTTTCCTGGTCCGTTCCTACTCGGACCCCCTGAGCCCCGCGGGTTCAGGGAAACCGAAGCTTCTTCAGTGCGAACCGAGGGGTCCGCCAGTGTGCTTCAGGCCGCTGCATCCGCGGGTTCGAGTGAACACGAGAATGCTGAACGAACCTACGGGCTGCGGCCGTGGCCGGATGGTGCGTACCGTCGCGGACTACCTCTGGCCGCACAGCCGGTTCTCTGACTAGAGTCAGAGAATGGATGGGACGGAGATTGATCAGGTGCGGCGGTTCAACCGCACCGTCACCGAACGCGTGGGCGTGCTTCACGATCACTACCTGGGCCGCGACCGGCCCGTCGGCGAGGCGCGGCTGCTGTGGGAGATCGGCGAGCAGGGCCAGGACGTACGGCGGCTGCGCGAGCGCCTCGGGCTCGACTCCGGGTACGTCAGCCGGCTATTGCGCTCTCTGGAGACCGACGGCCTGGTGACGGTGGAGCCGCAGCCCCGGGACAGACGGGTGCGTACCGTTCGGCTCACCGACGCGGGCCGCGCGGAGCGCGCCGCGCTGGATCGCCGAAGCGACGAGTTGGCCGGCTCCCTTCTGGAACCGCTCAACACCGCCCAGCGCGTCCGGCTGGTGGCCGCCATGGCCGAGGTCGACCGCTTGCTGACCGCCGCGACGGTCGCGCTGGACGGTGTCGACCCGGACCACCCCGATGCCCAGTACTGTTTGCGGTCCTACTTCACCGAATTGCAGGAGCGCTTCGAGGCCGGTTTCGACCCTGCGCGGAGCCTGCTGCCCGACGCGGGCGAACTTCGGCCGCCGCACGGGCTGTTCCTGGTTGCCCGGCTGCACGGTGAGCCCGTCGGCTGCGCGGGTCTGAAGCTACCGCCCGGCGCCCCGGCCGAGGTCAAGCGCATGTGGGTCGCGCCCCACACCCGGGGCCTCGGCCTCGGCCGGCGGTTTTTGGCCGAGCTGGAGGCTCGGGCCGCCCGGCACGGCTTTCACGTACTGCGCCTGGACACCAACAAGGCTCTCAGCGCCGCGATCGGCCTGTACCACTCCTACGGCTTCGAGGAGGTCACCGCCTTCAACGACGAGCCGTATGCCCACCGCTGGTTCGAGAAGCGGATCACCACAGCGTCGTCGGAGTGAGGGTTGCGACGACCTTCAGGTCCACTGCCCTGGTTCTGGGGAATGACCTGTGGGTCTGCGTCAAGACACGGGACCGGTTTCGGCGGCCTGTTCCAGCAGAGCCCGCGCGGAGTCCGCGTAGCGCATCGCGGTCTTCTCGTCGAGCCCGAAGACTTGGGCGAGGTGGAGTGGGTCGGGGCCTTTGACCATGGCTTCTTCGAGCTGGCGGTCAACGCGGAGTTTCTCCAGGGTCGCGTCCTGGCCGCGCATGGGAGCGCTGATCCAGTGGTTGCTGGCCCGGCTGGTGGTGTTGGCGGTCTGGTTGTTGATCAGCAGGTGGAGGTTCGCGGTGTTGGGCCACCGGTTTCGCCGGTGCTCCAGCCAGTCCAGCAGCAGTTTCAGGGTGAGGTCGTCGAGCGGGCGAACGCGTCCGGCGATGGTCAGCCGTCGGTTGCCGAGGTCGATGTCGTCAAGCATGAGTGTGCCGATCTGGGCGACCCGGGCGGCATGGACCGCCGCGAGGGCGAGGATGAGCCGCGTCGCCGGGGTGGTGGCCGCCGCGACGGAGCGGTCGACCTGGGCGGGGACGAGCGGTTGCAGTACGGCGTACTCGTACTGTCCGACCTTGATCCGGCTGGTCGGGCTGCGGAAAATCAGCCCGTTCCTTTTGGCCCAGGTGAACAGCGAACGCAGGGCGACGAGTTGGTCGTGACGCTGGCGGCCATGCAGTGTCTTGACGTAGGTCAGGACGTCGTCGCGAGTCACTTCCCGCAGGTGGTCGTAGCGGTTCGACCATTCCAGCAGGGCCGGCCGGACACGGTTGAGGGAGAGCCAGACCGTGCCCTCCCGTCGCGGGAGACTGCGGGGCCACCGTCGCGCAGGACGCGGGTCCAGCGCTCGGTCTCCGAGCGGATGCCGGGTGCAAGACCCTCCAGCCTCTCGGCGAGCCAGCCCTCGAAGGAGGGTTCGCTGTCGTCCTCGAAGATCCCTATCTCTTCCAGGACCGTGACGACGTGGCCGAACCGCAGGTCCAGGGCCCGCAGCGGGGCGAAGATCTCCGTGTGCCGGATGAAGTCGCCCTCGACGTAGCCGGTGAGGACGAGGGCCAGGCCGCGGTTGACGGCGAAGCGGATGCCGCGTTGATGACGCTCCTTGAACTTCCCCACCCGGCGCTTAAGGTTGGCCAGACCTGCTCTCTCAGTTCCCCACCACCTTGATGAGTGGATCAACGAGCGCGAAGATGGTGGATTGTCGAAACCAGGGGAGGCGCAGTGAGTCTGGGAACGGTCGCGATAACGGGGGCGGCGGGCACCATCGGTTCCGTGGTGCGGGAGGCACTGCGGCACGAGGCGACACGGTTGATCCTGCTCGACCGCGTGCCAATCCGCCAGGAAACCGAGAACGAGGACACGCACACCGTGGATCTTCGGGACGCCGCCGCCGTGGAGTTCGCCCTTACGGGAGCCGACCGCGTGCTCCACCTCGGCGGCGTCCCCGACGAGGCGCCCCTTTCGGACCTGCTCGAAGCCAACGTACTTGGCACACACCACGTCCTGGAGGCGGCGCGACGCAAGGGAATCGAGCGAGTGGTGCTGGCCAGCAGCAACCGTGTGACCGGCTTTTACCCCGCCGGACATCTCAGCAGTCCACAGGAGCCAGTACGCCCTGACGGCCTCTACGGGGTGAGCAAAGCGGCTGTCGAGGCCCTCGGACGGCTGTACGCCGACAAATTCGGTCTCTCCGTTATCTGCCTCCGTATCGGCAGCTTTGAGCACGTGCCTGCCGAGCCGCGGCACTTGGCGACCTGGCTGAGCCCGCGAGACGCCGTCGGTTACATCCTGGCCGCGCTGGCCGCACCGCCCTCCACCCGCTTCGCCACCGGTTACGCCGTCTCCGACAACACCCGCCGCTTCTGGGAACTCCCCGACCCGACGGAACTGGCCTACACCCCTGTCGACAACGCCGAACTCCACGCTGCGGACATCCCCGGGACGGATCTCCCAGTCGACCCGACCGCCCCCCAGGCCGGCCTCTACGCCCTGCCCCAGTTCACTCTCAAGCACCTTCGGCCCTGACGCACACGGCCATCGCTGGGACGAGTTCTCTCAGCGCCTTCTCCTGAGGAACGACGAGCAAGGGTGGGGATTTTCAGAGATCGCCATCAGCGTTCCCAGCCACGGGCCTCCGCGAGCTGGTAGGCGAGGTACTTCGCCCAGGCCAGCCAGGGGCTGGCCAGGTCGGCGTCGGCCGGGTCGGCGTCGGCCGGGTCGAGACGGCCGTAGTCACGCGGGACCTGCCC
>NZ_JBHVFF010000309.1:0-9835 GCF_042801895.1 Streptomyces sp. NPDC057543
CGAAGCCCGGTAGTCCAGTCGGCCGCCACGGGTCGCGGCGTTGCGCCGCAGCTCCCGGGATACCGTCGATGGATCGCGGCCGAGACGTCGCGCGGGGCCGGTGTTGCATCCACTGGTTGAACCTGGCACCGGGTGACGGGGCGTCGGCACGCTCAGACGACGACCTACGACGCGTACCGGCTCACCTTCGTCACCTTGCACGTCACGTCACCCGAGACTTTGTCCAACGACTGCGCCTTCGTCTCCACCTTCTGCCCCGCGGCCACGTTGTTCGTCGCCGCGAGCGCTTCCCCCACCCGCGTCCCCGACTTGTCGAGGAACTCCACGCTGATGATGTAGTTCGACGTGTCCTTCGACCCGTTGTTGATCTCCACCATCGCGGACGGCCAGTTCGTCATGTCGTTGACCTCGCAGGCGTGCAACTTCACGTCCGCCTCCGGGCCCGTCGGCGCCTTCTTCGCCTTCTCGGCCGGCTTCTCCGCAGGGACACCCGCGGCCGGTGCGCTCTTCGCGGGCACTGCGACCGCCGTGCTCTCCCCCGTCGCGCTGACCTCGCTTACCGCGTTGGCGCCTATGACGGCCACAAGGGCGCCGCACCCCCCGAGCAGGACCAGGCCGCCGAGCACGGACAAGGTGACGATGAGCCCGGTGCGGGACTTCTTCGGCGGCGGCATCGGCGCACCCCACCCTGGCTGCTGCTGGGGCCACTGCTGATACGGCGGCTGCTGCGGCTGCTGGCCGGGCTGCGGCGGGTACGACATGGAATCCCCCCATGGGATGTACGAGTGTGAACGGACACCGTACGGCCTGACCGGAATGAACGACCCCAGAAGTGGTCAGATCGTGACGACACCGTGAGCGATCACCAGACGTCAGGGCCGCCCCCACGCCACTCGATCATCCCGGACAGGGGTACGTCGTCTTCGGTGATGTCGTCCATCCCGGCCCGGCGCAGGAACTCCGTCACGTCCCGGACGTTGTGCGCCAGGCCGGAGATCTCTCCGTCGAATCCTTCACCGGGCTGGACTACGCTACCGAGTCCACGTCCCGGCGCCTGGCCTACCTCGGCGACGCATCGACATTGAGCCTTTTCCAACCTCAGGTTGAGGTGTGATGAAGGGCGACGATGGCCTTCACGATGTCGGTGATCCGGTTGGTACTGCAGCGGAGTTTGCGCAGGAGGCGCCAGCCCTTCAGGGTGGCCATGGCTTGCTCGCCGAGGCAGCGGATCCTGGCGTGGGTGCTGTTGTGCTGTCGCTTCCACCGCTTGAGTCGTCGGCCGCGGAAAGGGACTCGGACCGGGCGGCCGGCGCCTTGGAGCCCGCCGCCGACGCGGCCATCGACGCAGCCTGCCGCAACCTGCGCCTGCCCACCATGCGGGGCCAGTTCTCCGAACTCGCCGACGCCGCACCCCGCGACCAGATGACCTACCGCGGGTTCCTGGCCGAGCTGCTGATGGCCGAATGCGACGACCGCAACCGCCGCCGCTCCGAACGCCGCAAAAAAGCCGCGGGCTTCCCCCGCGAAAAGGCGCTTCGCACATTCGACTTCGACGCGAACACCGCCATCGACCCGGCGGCCATCCATACCCTGGCCTCGTGCGACTGGGTCCGCAAAAGGACTGCCGCTGTGTCTGATCGGCGACAGCGGCACCGGCAAGTCACACCTGCTGATCGCGCTGGGCCGAGGCCGCGATGGCCGGCTTCCGGGTCAAGTACGTCCTGGCCACCAAACTCGTCAACGAGCTCGTCGAGGCCGCCGACGAAAAACTGCTGACCAAGACCATCCCACGCTACGGACGCGTCGATCTTCTCTGCATTGACGAGCCGGGCTATACGGAGCTGGACCGGCGCGGCGCTGAGCTGCTGTTCCAGGTTCTGACCGAGCGCGAGGAGAAGAACAGCATGGCCATCGCCTCCAACGAGTCCTTCTCTTCGTGGACCAAGACGTTCACCGACCCCAGGCTCTGCGCGGCCATCGTGGACCGCCTCACCTTCGGCGGCAACATCATCGAGACCGAGCGACTCCTACCGCCTCGCCCACACCAAGGCCCGGCAGGTCGGCGGCTGACCGACGACCACCAGAGGATCACCGGAGCGCGAACGATGCCCGCTGCTGCCACCTGGTTCCGTCGTGGACCATCAGATCGACCGACGACACACGGGCAGTGACGGGAAGCCGGCAGTGAAGGTCGGCCTCGGCCTCCTCCAGCACGGCATCGTCTTGCCCCTGGGCAATGGTCAGATGCGGGACGACCTCGTCGAACTGCCCGCCGAACGGCGGGGCCTCTGGCCACCGGTCCGCGATCGCCTCGGTGAGCCGCCGGAACGGGAGGTCCGGTTCGGGGACGAGATACAAGATCCCCGGAAATCGCCCGCAGTGCTCGAACCGGGTCTCGAAGGGCCGGTGACGCCCGATCACTTCTCCGATGGCAGCGCAAGCACCGTCGTCGATGCGGCTCTCGTCGAGAAACGGGAAGAGGACGGTGACATGGGCCGGAACACCCGCACGGGCTGAGGGGTCCAGCCGGTCACGCCACGCTCGAACAGCAGGTTCTGCCTCGGGGACCCTCACGATGAGTCCCGACTGCCTTGCTTGAAACTCACCGGAGTCGTCGCCTGCCATCGCTCATATGTATCAGCGAGCCCAGAACGACAGCGACCCGATTACGATCGCGGGCGGTTGAACCGGCGGTCGACACCCAACCCGATCCTCGCTCCGGTGGGGCCAATCGACTCGTTCACGACGAGCGCCCAAGATCGCTAATTGGGGCCAGCGGGCTCGTTCCCCTGGGGCCAATGGACTCGTTCGAAGCCACCCTGCCCCGGCGCGGGGGCGTCGGATCGCGACGCGGCCAGGACCGTGGCACTAGACGACGTTTTGGGCTGGGCCATGCTGTGCAACGGTCCGTCCCCGTGGTCTGGCCGTGCCCATGAGGCAGGCACAGGTGTAGTCAGCCCCAGTCGGCATTGATCCACGCGAGCAGGCGGGCGCGCTTCTTGTAGGAGCAAGGAGCGTAGACAGCGCCGGACGTGGCGTACGTTTCGGACCCGCCCCGCAGGTCGTGCCCGTAGTCGCTGGGGCCGTATTCGCCGTCGCGGTGGCCGTCCATGTCGTCGGCCCAGTCGAGGAGACCGAAGTCGAGGTCGAGGTTCTCGAGGTACCGGGCGGGGTCGGCCGGTTCTAGCGGTGTTGGACGACCGTCCGCCCCGGCGGTGAGCCGGTCTTCGAGGCAGCCGTCGGAGCGCACGGGCTGGCCCAGCCACCACCCGGCCAGGAACACGGCGTACAAAGTGGTGGCGGCGCCGAGGCGGCGCAGGGTTATCCAGGCAGGCATCGGGGGAGTGTCGCACGACACGAGGCCGGCGCCCGCGTCGGCGGACACCCCGGGCCACACCGCCTCTCTACCGCCAGTGGCCCTCGAACCACGCTCGCATGCGGGGGCGTTCGCTCGTGTCGTTGGTGCAGGCGACGGCGTAGGAGACGACCGTCTGGGACAGCCTGTCGTCGGCGCCCCCACGCGGGTTGTAGGGGGTTTTGTAGGCCGGGTCCGGCGTCGCCCGGCTCGAACGGCTCCCGCAACCCGGACACGCCGCACCGACCGCCGTACCCCGGACCTCAATGCGTATTGCCTCGTTGTCCACTGCCACCGACAGCACCGCCACGTCTGCGGTTGCTGGGAACAACAGCTCCTCCAGCCGGAGCAACGCCTCTTCCACAGTGCTGAACTGTCGGCCACGCCAAGATCGGCGCTGATCATTTTCAGGCAACTTCCGGAAGGTCGATCCGAGCGTCACCCATCACTCAGCGTGTTCCATTCACGGAAAGCGAGCCAGAACCCTTCAAGTGACAGCGTTTGTCAGCCGGTTTCAGCAGCGGCTGGGCCCTGACGCGCGTGCGAATGTCCACAAGATTTGGTTCTGGCACACATTCCGTGAGCGATCTTGAGTCCGGCCTGACCGGACCCCGGTGACACGTGGCCCGCGCAGCTCAACGACGCGCACGCCTGCGAGAGCCAGCAAGATCTTTCACGGAATGTGAGCCAGAACCCAAGATTTGACGGCACGGTGCTCGCGTAGTTATCGGGTGTCATGATCACACAGCGGCCTCGTACCCCGGCACGCCAACCGGCGACCCCGGGCCGCACCGCGACAGCGGACTGAAGGAAGGGAACTGGCGTGCGCAGACTCGTCCACTACATCGCCACCACTCTCGATGGATTCATCGCGGGCCCAGACGGCGCGGACCCCACCGGTCCGAACGGCTTCTGGCCAATACCGGAGGACTACATCCAGCACCTCGTGACCGAGTACCCGGAGACACTGCCCGTCCAGGCCCGGCAGGCACTGTCCGTCACGGCGGGGGGCACGCACTTCGACACTGTGCTCGAGGGGCGGCGCAGCTACGAGATCGGTCTTGCGGCCGGAATCACCGACGCCTACCCCCACCTGCGTCACCTGGTATTTTCCCGGACACTGACCGAGAGCCCGGACCTAGCCGTCGAACTGGTCGCCGACGACCCGGTGGCGACCGTGCGGGAGCTCAAGCAGCAGGACGGCAAAGACATCTGGCTGCTCGGCGGCGCCGAGCTGGCGGGCTCCCTGTACGCCGAGATCGACACGCTGATCCTCAAGATCGGCCCGCTGACCATTGGCGACGGGATCCCGCTGTTCTCCCGCAAGGCCGCTTTCGATCCGCGCACCTGGACACTCGCCGACCACACCGTCCTCAAGGGCGGCGCAGTGTTCCTCACCTACATGCGCGTTAACGACTGAGCGCTCCAGGCGGGCGGCGCTTGTCCGGGGCCGGACGCGCGGACGCGCTCAGAGGGTCACGCAAGCGCCGCCGTGGCCGCAAGCCAGGCCGTGGACGTAGCACTCTCCTTTTCAACTGTCGCTGGCTCCCCGAGGAACCCAGCCCGCTGGTGACCTTGCGTGATCCCCTGGGGCGTATCGGCTCCATGTTCCGCCGGTCTCGTTGCGGAGCCGGGTGGTGGTCTTGTCGTGGTAGCCGAGCGCGTCGGCGACGACGGGGGCGGGCAGTTCGAGGAGACCGGTGGCGGCAGGCGGAGCTGGGGACGCCCGGCGACACGCTGCTGCACCGGGTCGCCCGGACACTGGTCAGGTCCCGGGAGCCCCTGACCCGCACGGCGATCGTGGAGCGCCTGGGCGAGGCCGTCGTCGACCGGCTCACCTTCGGCGGCAACCTGATCCAGACCGGAACCGACTCCTACCGCCTCGCCATCTCCCAGGCCCGGGCCGCCGCACAAGACAACACCGGCTGAGGATGCCAGGCCGCTATCGTCGCCAGATGGCCGAAGATCTTGAGAAGTTCAACACCGCGATGACCACCTGGCAGGAGTGGCAGGACGCCCCCTGGGGCCGACTGCGCTACTCGATCGCTGAGGCAAATCTGCTCCGTCACCTTGGCGCCGTGGGCGGCGAATCGCTGCGGATACTCGACCTCGCCGGCGGCGACGGCGGAGACGCCATCCGCCTCGCGGCCCGCGGGCACCGTGTCACCATCGTTGACTACGCACCCGCCATGCTCGCAGCGGCCACCGAGCGAGCCGTGGCAGGCGGTGTGACGGAGCTGATCAACTGCGTCGAGGCCGACGCGACCGATCTGCCCCGCGACCTCGCCAACGGGGAATTCGATGTCGTGCTCTGCCATAACCTCCTGCAATACATGGACGACGTCCCAGGCACTCTCGCCTCGGCACTCTCCCCGCTGAAGGCCGGGGGCCTGATCTCCGTCATGGCGATCAACCGGCATTCGGCGCCCTTGAACATCGCCGTCCGGGAGATGGACCCCTCGGCCGCACTCGCCGCACTCGACACCGATCAGGCGCGGACGCAGATGTTCAACTCGGCGTTGACGCTCCACACAGCTGAAGAGATCATCCGCACCCTGCGGGAGCTCGGATGCCGGGACATCGCCCACTACGGCATCCGCAGCTTCTGCGACTACATCACCGACGACGCACGCAAGCACGAACCGGACTTCTACGCAGCCCTCGAACGCCTCGAACTCGCCACCACCGCCCGGCCGCCCTACATGCACACTGCCCGGGGTTTCCAGCTCACCGCCTGGAAACCGAGCTAGGGATCACCCCTCCGCGGTGTCAGTTCTCAGGTTCTGGCACACATTCCGTGAAGGATCTCGCCGGCTCTCGCCAGCAGTAGGCGCGCGCGTCATGTGAGCTGCGCGGACCGCACGTCACCGGGGTCTGGTGAGGTCGGACTCAAGATCGCTCACGGAATGTGTGCCAGAACCCACGACCCGTGAACAAAGCCACCCAGGGCCTCCTCCGCCACCACGTCGAACCGGCACGCGCGGGCATAGCCTTCGACCTCGGCCTGCCAACGGTAGGTCTCCGGCCGCACCCGCACCCCGGCCGTGCGCACATCCTCAGCCAGGAACCCCTGATAGTGCGGATGGATTGCTTTGTAGGCATCACGCTCCACCCGCACCGCACCACCGCGCCGATCAAGGGCCGCGTGAACCAGGTCCATCACCAGGGTCTTGCCGCTGCCGGCCTGCCCAGACCACCACGGGCCGCACCTGGGATGCCGCGCCCCGAACAGCGGCGCCCGAGAGCATCGCTGCCGCAAGGTCCCTTGGGGGCCTGGTCGCCAGCCAGGTCCACGGTTGCTCCCGGAACCGGTGCCGGGAGAAGGGGGTGGAACGGCAAGCTCACGTACTCCTCCGCGGACAGATGACGGTTGCGGGCTACGGGGTGTGGGACCGGGACGGGCCGTCGAAGGCTGTGTCCGTGAGTGGGCTGGTCAGTCCTGCTGCAGTTCGTTGCGCAGCGCATCGAGGGTGCGTCCATCCGCGGTGCGCCACAGCGTCCAGCCATTGATAGGGCTTCCCGTGACTGCGATCGCAGCCTTCGACGGCGAGGTGTAGGGCGTGGGATGGCCTTCGACAATCAGTCGGCCCTCAGCCGTCACCGTGGCCGTGGCCTGTCGGCCCGCCCGCCGTTGCTGGAACGACAGAACGTCCCCGGGCTGCAGCAGGCCTTGCAGCAGCAGCTCGGCCAGCGGACCCTGCGGGGCGACCGCTTGCCCGGCCGCCGAATCCTGAGGGGGCGATGTGCTGAGCGGTGATGCGGTGTCGATGGACAGGGTGATGTGGATGGTCTCGTCCGGGGCGGCCGCAGCCAGCTTGGCCAGGAAGGACGAGTCGAAGTGAAGGCTCACGATGGGCACTTGGGCTCCTCTCGGTGACTGCCCTAGATCAACCGCTAACCGCTCCAAGTAACCGCTCCAAGCTCATAGTCGTTAGCAGATTCAAATTCCGAATGGGTTAAAGGGTCGGGTTAAATCTAAGGGCAAGTACTGCTAGTGTTCAGGGTGGAGGTAGACAGATATGGCATCCGAGGAAGAGCTGTTCGCGAACATCGACGCACTGCTGGCGGAGGAGCCGCAGCTCCCGCCCCCGGCCGAGCGCGCCCGACTGCGTGAGGCCGCCGGCATTACGCAGGCTCGCCTCGCGCAGGCCCTGAAGTCGACGACCCAGACGGTGAAGAACTGGGAGAACGGCCGTTCCGAGCCGAAAACGCCGCGCCTGGAGGCGTACCAGCGGCTGCTGAACGGCTGGGCGGCGAAGTACCCCGCCCACGGCGCCCCCGCCGCTGCGCCCGCCCCGGCCGCCCTGCCCCAGCAGGAGACGCCGGAGACCTTCACCGGCCCGGCCGCGACCGAGACGCCCGAGCCGGGGACAGCGGTGAAGGACCGCGCCGCGCCAGAGCGCCCCGCCCGCACAGCCGCGCGCCCGGCCACGCCGTCGCGGCGTCCGGCGGCGAAGAAGGCGGCGAAGCCAGCGGCCGACCCGCGGTTCCCGCACGGCCCGCTCGCCGTGCTGGACGGCGACGGCTCCGCGTACGGCATCGACGGCATCGTGCTGGACTGCCCGGCCACCACCGTGCCGGAGCTAGTGGAGTGGACCCTCAAGGAGTCCGGCCTCGGCGCCGCGAAACTCAACCGGTACGGCAAGGACAGCGACCCGCTGATCGTGCTCACCGCCGCGGCCGCCGTGAAGCTCGGACTGCCCGAGCGCCTGGAGGGCCACGAGCAGCGCCGCTCCCTGCGCTTGCCCGAGGACCACCCGGTGGTCAAGCAGGTGGCGAAGGCGAAGTGGCAGCTCACGCAGCGCGGGTTCGGCCCCTGGGCCCGGATCTACCGCAAGGCACAGGGCCGCGAGCGGCAGTGCGTGCAACTCGCGATCCTGTCCTGGGACGCCGTCGATGAGCGGTCCTGGCCCGGCGTCTCCGAGATGGAGCCGGCCGACGTCGCCCGCGTCCTTGGGGTGTACGCCCAGCGGGTCATCACCCCGCGCGGCTCCACCGCCGTCTCCGGCCTGGAGCTCATGACGGCGCTGCGCCCGCCGACGAAGGCCGTGCAGGACCCGGAGACCGGGAACTGGGTGTCCGGCTACAACGCGGGCTCCCTGGGGACGGAGCCGATGGACCCGGCGCCGCCGGAGGCCACCCCGGAACACCCCGTCGTCGTCAACAGCGGCTGGACCGGCGGGTTCCTGAACGAGGAGGCGTACCAGTGGGTGCGGTCGGTGGAGACGCTCACGGATGAGGAGTGCACGCTGCCCTTCGCGGTCGGCCTGGACCTCAACACCGCGTTCCTTGCCGCCGCCGCGCGGCTCACGGTGGGCCTGTCCGCCCCGGACCACTTCCACGGCCCGAAGTTCAACCCGAAGATTCCCGGGAGCTGGCTGGTGGACCTGTCCCACATCGGGCTGGATCCGCGCCTGCCCTCGCCGTTCACACCGACCGGTGAGCGCCCGACAGGACCTGCCTGGTACCAGACGCACACCGTCGCCTACGCCCAAGAGCTCGGGTACGACGTGCACCCGATCGAGGCGTACCTGCGCCGCGAGACCGGCGCGTACCTGGACCCGTGGCACGACCGGCTCAAGACGGCGTACGTCGACACCCTCGCCGACCTCGGCGTCACCCGGGACCTGGACGACCGGCAGTTCCTCGCCGCGATGGAGCGGCACAAGCAGGTCGACCCGGCCCTGGCCGCCGTCCTCTCGGTCATCAAGGCCACGGTCAAGGGCGGGGTCGGCAAGCTCCGCGAGCGCCCGCAGGGCAAGTCCTACAAGGAGGGCGAGCGGTGGCCGGCGCTGGAGCGGCCGACCTGGCGCCCCGACATCCGGGCCGCCGTCATCAGCAAGGCCCGGGTCAACATGCACCGCAAGCTCAACAACATGGCGAAGATGACGGGCCTGTTCCCGCTGGCAGTGCTGTCCGACTGCGTCGTCTACCCCTCGCCGGGGGAGAGCCCGCTGGACTTCCTGCCGTATGCCACCTCCGGCAAGCCGCAGCCCGGTGGTTTCCGCCTCGGGCCGACGCCGGGCCTGGCGAAGCTGGAGGGCGTCCAGTCGATGCTGTGGGCGGTCGACCTGATGGAGAAGGGCCTCAACCCGGCCCGCCACATCAAGGGCGGCGACGCCGTCCTGGACGAGGGAGAGTAACCAGTGGGAGAGATCGAGGACGCGATCGAGCGTGCCGACCGGGAGGCGTTCACCCGGGAGCCGCCCAAGACCCTCCAGGGCCGCATCAACTTCCTGATGAGGCAGCTGAAGACGACGCGCGCCGTGGCTGCCGAGCTGGGCGTGACCCAGCGGTCGGTGGAGCGTTACCGCAAGGGCGAGCGGAAGCATCCGCCGAAGGACATCGCAGCGAAGATCGACGACGCCGTTCGGTCCCGCTGGCAGCCCCAGGTCCGCAAGCGCCGGCGGAAGCAGGCCGCCGCCACCGGGATCACCGTGGAGACCCGGGCCCGGTTCGGCTACACCGCGCCGGTCGGCA
>NZ_JBHVFF010000310.1:0-9834 GCF_042801895.1 Streptomyces sp. NPDC057543
CCCGGACCGGACTCACACCGGCAGGCGACGACGAGCTTACGAACCACGATCAACCACCTACATGGCCAACCTCCAGATTCTGCTGGGCGTACGAACGATCGAGGTTAGGGAGGGCGAATGGCTACCCCTTACAGCCGGGAACGCTGCCGGACGGGGCGCAATTGTTCGGGCGATTGTGGCGCACCTTGGAGTCATGCAGCGTTACGGTGCCTGTATTGAAGATTCCACCCCCGTCGTTGAAGGCGGTGTTGTGCTCCACCTCAGAGTTGCGCAGCGTCATGGTCCCGAAATTTCCGATGCCACCCCCGGTGTGCCCCGCGATG
Source organism: Streptomyces sp. NPDC057543 (assembly GCF_042801895.1). Classification (NCBI taxonomy): domain Bacteria; kingdom Bacillati; phylum Actinomycetota; class Actinomycetes; order Kitasatosporales; family Streptomycetaceae; genus Streptomyces; species Streptomyces sp. NPDC057543. Next base: position 324 of record NZ_JBHVFF010000310.1, read on the forward strand.
TTCCCTCTCACTGTGGACCGTTTTAGCGTGGTCGTCGCATTGGTCTCGATTTCAATGCCGCCACTATCGGTCCCTGCGGTGTTGTTAAGGACCCGCGAATCGTACAGGGTCGCCTTTGTGCCGCTAGAGATTTCGATGCCGCCAATTGCCTCAGACGCGGAGTTGTTGCTCACCGTCGAGCGGATCAGTGTCAGGCTCGCGAAGGCGCTGCTGTCGATACCACCGATAAAGGTGGCGCTGTTGTTGCTTACCGTGGAGTCGCGCAGCGTGACAGTGCTCTTTCCGAAATTACCGATGCCGCCCCCAGCGAAGGGGGCCGCGTTGTTGCTTACGGTGGAGCGGTTCAGTGTCAGGGTGCCGTTGTTGCCGATATTGATGCCACCCCCTTCGACGGGGGCGGCGTTGTTGCGCACGGTGGCGCGGTCCAGTGTCATGATGCCGCCACTGATTTCGATGCCGCCACCGGAATTGATGGCCCTGTTGTTGCGCACCGTGGAGTGCTCCAACGTCACAGTTCCACCGTTACTGAAAATGCCACCACCGCTGTTGGTGGGGAAGGAACTTCCGTTGGCGTTTCCGTGGACGATGGTCAGGCTTTTGAGCTTGACTCGGAAGGCTCCATTGATCGTCACGGTGGTACCTGTGTCATGGCCATCGAGGACGGCGCCTTTGAGCCCGGTCAAGGCCAGGTTCTTGTTGATGGTGAAGTTGCCGAAGCAGACGCCTTTCACAAGCAGCGTCGCGCCCGAGGGGGCGCTGGTGATTGCGGGCTGCAGGGCGTTGGGGTTGTGGTTGCAGTTCACCACGGTCTGATCGGCCGCGGCCGGTCCCGCCTGGACCAGGCAGATCACCCCTGCCGTCACCACGGCTGCCGCGCCCGTCCCCCGCCGAGGGTGCACTCTAGTTGCTCGCACAAACACCGCATCCTCCTGCGTCATTGCGGACAGGGTCGGCACCTGCGCCCGCTCTCGTTCTTTTGTCAGGCGAGGGTGCCTGAGAGTGTCCCGACGGAGCGACAGGCGTACCGGACGGGGCTACAGCGCCCCTCGGACGGGTGTGCGTAGTGGCTGCACTCGCAGCCTGACCACCACACCAAGGGTGTCCGTCAAAGCGGAACAAGCTCACTGTTAACCGGACGGGCTCTGACGGTACGAACGCCTGGAAGGCGCCGATGTGTGGCGGGCCTTTCGCCTACGGGCTGAATGCAGTGCGCGGGAGATAGGGGCGGGACAGCCCTTAGGTGTCGGGGGTGGGGGCTAGGAGCGTGGGTCAGTAACGGGCAAGGGGCCAGCTGGCCGTGATCGATGGGATCGGTCGCGGTCCTGCTGCCGGTACCTGTGAGGCGGTGGATGGGGTCCTGCCCGTCCGGTGTTCGGCCTGGTAGGGCCCGTGACTGGGCCGGGGAGGGCCGGCTGGTCAGCCGGCCAGGGTGGCGAGGCCGGTGGTTCCGGTGTGTCGGAAGATCTTGCGGAGGTTGTGGCAGGCGGCCAGCAGCCGCCATTCGCCGCGGGCGCCGTCCTCGCCGCGCAGGAGGAATTGGCGGCCGTTCTGGCAGGTCATGATCTGGCCGAAGACGGGTTCGACGATGGTTTTTCGGCGGCTGTAGGCGGCCTTGCCGGGTTTGGTCCGCAGTTTGCGGGCCATGCGTTCCTTGAGGGTGGCGTTCGCGGGGATGCGTCCGCGTGGTGCGGGCGGGACCTGTTCGTCGTGGGCGAGTCGGCCGGTGGCTATGAACGTGTCGGTGTCGCAGGCCAGTTGGCGGTCCTTCGCGGCCTGCAGGTTGGTCTCGGAGCAGTAGCCGGCGTCGACGAGGGCCTGTTTGGGATGGCTGCCGGTGTTCGCCGCGGACTGGTCGAGCATCGTGGTGTAGTTCAGCGCGTCGGAGGCGTTGGTCGTCACGTCGGCGGCGGTGATGACCTGGTGTTCGGCGTCCACGACGGCCTGGGCGTTGTAGGCCTGGATGTAGGCGCCGTTGCTGTTCTTCATGATCCGCGAGTCGGGGTCGGTGAAGTTGGCCTGCGCCTTCGGCTTGGGACGGGCCTTCGCGGCGGCCTTGCGCCCGGCGTCGGTGACGGCCTGCTCGTCGCTGGTGCCGGCGCGCTCCTGGCGGCGGCGTTCTTTGTCCTTGGCGTGCTCGCATGCCTTGTCGGCAGCTTCGGCCTCGATCTGCGCGCGGGCGGCCTGCAGCCTGGCCAGGCGCTTCTCGCGCCGGTCAAGCTCGGCGGGCAGGTCCACGTCCTTGCCGCCGATGCCGAAGGTCTGGTCCTCGGCAATGTCGGTGGCTTCGGCGTCGGCCAGCATCGTGGCGGCCTTGGCCTCCAGGGCGGCGATCTCGGCTTCGATCCGTTCTTCCTTGTCGACCAGGCGGCCGTAGCTCATCGCCTTGTGCTTGGAGGCGTTGGCTTCGAGCTTGGTGCCGTCCAGGGCGACGCGGCCCATCTTGACCATGCCGAGTTTCTGCGCGAGGTGCAGGGACTGGGTGGACAGGTCGGCAAGGGCATCCAGGTGGCGGCGCCGGAACCGGGAGATGGAGCGGAAGTCTGGGACCTGGTCGGCGGTCAGGTATCGGAACGTGATGTCGTCGGCGCACTTGTGCTCGATCGCCCGCGAGGAGCGGACGCCGGTGGTGTAGCCGTAGATCAGCAGACGCAGCATCAGCCGCGGATCGTAGGGCGGGTAGCCGCGCTTCTCGGTGTAGTCCGCCAGGACCGGCCCCAGGTCCAGCACCTCGTCGACCAGGTCGGCGACGAACCGGGCCAGGTGGTCCTGGGGCAGCCAGTCGTCCTCCACGGCCTTCTCGGGCAGCACGTCGACCGGCGTGCGCGCGGCGGCGTGCGCGCTGAGTAGGAGCAGTAACGGACGCAGGCGCTTGCCGCCGCGGTGGAACGCGAGCTCAGCGTCGGAGAGGTACGAGCGCTGTCCGTCGAGGAGATCCTCAAGCCGCGCGTCGAGCGCCGCCACCTCCGCCGCCACCAGCGAGCGCGCCCGGCTGTAGGGGTGTGTGACCACTGCCTCAGGCATAGGGAATCTCGGTCAGGATGTTCTTGAGTGCCTCGTTGGCGAACGTCTCAATGTTCTCGATCACGTCGGGCTGGTTCAGGAACGTCCGCATGCCGTTCACCAGACCACCGTTGCCGACTCCCTCGTTCACCGCGATCTGAGCGAGGTCCTGTACCCACTGCGGCTCACCGTCCACGTCGAAGTCGACGGTGACCGCCTTGGGGTCGACCGTGAGGCCGACACCGAGCACATTGACCGTCAGGGGCCCGGACCCGCTCGTGTTCAGCCGGACGATGAGGGTAAGGATCGCGTCGTGTGCCCGGCCGACGAACCTCCCGCTGGCGTCGGCCGTCCAGCGCCGCTCGCCGCAGTCGTGCGACTCGGGCGAGACGGGCTCGCAGCAGCCGATGGAGAACAAGTAGTTCGGCTTAGCGGGGTCGTCGGCGTCGAGAGTGAACGGCTGGTCGGTGGTGCCGACGCTGACCACGGCAGTGAAGACGGGCTCCATGTCGGAGAAGCTCAGGCTCACGGCCTGCATGACGCTGAGATTCGTGAACAGGATGTTCGTCAGTTGCAGGGCCGGCGCGGTCGTACAGACCGGCGGGTATCTCACGTCGTCGCGCGCGCACGCCGAATCGCCCACGTCATCGGGAACGTCCGGGATGTCGACCGGTGCGCTCGTCCCCCCGGGTACCGCGGGATCGTAGGAGGGCAGCCCCCACTCCGGGTAGCCGTCGCGGATGATCCGCGGAAGGTAGATCGGGTTCGCCGGATCAGGGTCGAACGTCCGCTTCCACAGGGCCCCGATGATCGCTTTGGTGATGGGGCCCGGTGGCTCTGAGACCGTCACGGACTCGCCGCGCGAGGCATGGTTCATCTCTGTTCTCCCAAAGCGGGCCGAATCCAGGGGCCGCGACACAAGTGGCGATCACTCACGATCACCACGTCTATCACTGTTTAGATAAAAACATGACGTTTGCGCATCCTTCTGTCATATGTCGCAGAGATTCCGTCGGCCCTTGGTGAGGCGGCGTGGGTGCGTCCGAGACGGCCGACTCGGCTACGGCGGCCGCGTCGGTGAGGTTCTCTCGGTGTACGGGGGGGTGCCTCTATGTCCTTCGTCAAGGCTGAGCTGGTCACGCGGCGACCGCTTCGGGGCGGCGTGATTCGTAGAAGGTTCCGTCGCGGAGCATGGCGAACAGGACGCTGATGCGGTGGCGGGCCAGGCGGAGGAGGGCCTGGGTGTGGGTCTTGCCCCGGGCCCGGCAGCGGTCGTAGTAGGTGCGGGAGGCGGGGTCGTACAGCGCGGCGAACGCGGACAGGAACATCGCGCGTTTGAGCTGCCGGTTGCCGCCTCTGGGCGCGTGTTCGCCGTGGATGGATGTGCCCGACTGCTTTGTGGCCGGAGCGAGGCCGGCGTAGGAGGCGAGGTGGGCGGTGGGGAAGCTGGTTGCGTCGCCGACGGTGACCAGGAGAACTGCGGCGGTCCTGACGCCGACGCCGGGCGAGGCGGCGGCGCCGGAGGCGACCGCGTCGCGGTCGACGAGCACTTCAATGGTGCGGACGTTGCGGCGAAGTACCCAGCGTCGCTATAGGCCCTGGCCAGCGCGTTCGGGGTGATCTTGGCGTAGTGCTGAGTGGCCTCCGGACTCCGGTGACCGAGCCAGGCCTGCAGCTCGAACAGCGTCATCGGCTCCTTGGCGTTGTAGAGCTGGCTGGCGATCGTGGAGCGGGCCCGGTGGCTGGTGATATTGCCCCGGACATCGGCGGTCGGGACGCCGGCCTTGCGGCAGAGCGACGGGATGACGACGGTGTTGATGTAGGTCTTTCGCGAGGCGTTTCGCCCGATGCGCGAACAGGAAAATCCACCTGCTCACCGGTCTTGCGGTCCAGCATCTTCGGCTGCTGCGGCCTCAGTTCCTGCCATGCCTCGATCGCGTTGCCCAGCAGAGGATCGACGGGCTTGGTGAACGAGGTGCGCTGTCATTACATGCGGCGCGGCCACACGTTCGCGGGACGAACCAGGCAAGACCACTCCACGATCACCGCACACCCACTACACTCCTCGCCGCCAGGCCGTTGACCAGCACAAATCTAGAAGTCCGGCTGGAGTACTAGCGGAGGACGACCGCGGCTGAGGGCTCCACGTCCCGCAAGTCGGGCGCTTTCATGAGCATGCTCGTATGGTGTGCCGGATGCCCTGGCGCCGCAGGAACTCGCGGCAGGGTCCGTTGCTGTAGGCCTTGTCGGCGGCAAGGCTGTCCGGCTTCTTGCGGGGCCTGCCCGGCCTGTGCCTGGGAACGCGGATCTTCTCCAGGACCAGCTTGAACTGGGTGCAGTCCGCCCGCTTTCCCGGCGTGACGACCAGGGACAGCGGGCGGCAGCGGCCGTCCGCGCTCAAGTGGAGCTTGCTGGTGAACCCGCCGCGCGAGCGGCCCAGGCCCTCGTCGCCGACGGGATGGCGCCCGGCGGCGGCGCCGCGGCGGCTGTTCGGTCTCAATGAGGTCGTCCGAAGACGACCGGATCCCCCGCACAGTGGGCCCCCATAGCACCCTGACCTGCGGTTTTCCTCTGACCTGCGCGAACTCTCATCGTTTCGGCTCGCCCTGGCCCGTCCTGGCCCGTCTCAAGCCGTTTCAGCCCGCCCTCGTGCTCCCACGGGAGCACCATGGAAACCGCGAACGCGAAGTGTCCTGACCTGCGCTATCCACATCCGGGCCCCACGAGCCCGCGCCAGGCGCCAAGCTGGCCAAAACCATTCACGTGGATGGCTGCCCACGGTCGCGCTCCGTGGCCGACGAGCAGATTCATCCAGAGCCCTGGGGACTGCCGGCAGGGCCTTCCGCATCGGCCGCTCTGCCGCGACCTGGGGGCCGGGCTCCGCCACGGCCGCGGCGTGGTCGTCGGCCACACCAGAGGGAATCCATTGGTGGCCATCCCACTCCAGCATCCCGCGCAACGTATCCGGGTCAACGTACCAACCCCATGCGGGGCCTTCACCGAGAGGAACAGCCCTGCGTGCGCCGGGCGCGGGCCGGTGGGCCAAGGGCTCCCCCAGGTGTGCGGGCGCCCCGCCAAGGACTCAGAAGTTCCCTTTCTTCAACAACGTCCACAGGGCAAGATCTCTGAGCATGAGACTTCTCGTGATGGGTGGCACCTGGTTCCTGGGCAAGCACATTGCCGAAGCCGCCCTGGCCAGAGGGTGGGACGTGGCAACCTTCAACCGGGGCCGCTCCGGAAAGGACGTGCCTGGCGTCAAACCTGTTCACGGGGACCGAACCGTCATCGAAGACGTGCGAAGGCTCACAGCGCACGGTCCATGGGATGCGGTCATCGACACATCGAGTTCCGATCTGCCGCCCCGCGACGTGCTGCTGGCAACCTCAACGCTGAAGGACTGCGCTGCCCGCTGGATTCACGTGTCCACCGTGTCCGTGTACAAGGGCTGGCCCCACAGTCACCTGGCAGACGATTCTGAGCTGCTGGAGTGCCCGGCGGACGCGGATGAGAGCTATGGCTATACCGGCGCGGACGGCAGTCCAACCGTGTACGGCTTTCAGAAGGCGGGCGGCGAGCGTGCCGTGGCCGAGTCGTACGCCGGTCGGGCGGTGTTCCTGCGCCCTGGCGTGATCCTCGGCCCCGGCGAGTACGTGGGGCGCCTTCCATGGTGGCTGCGCCGCGCATATCGGGGCGGCGGCTTCCTTGCGCCCGCACCCGGCAAGCGGCTGATCCAGCCCGTGGACGTTCGCGACGTTGCCGCGTTCGCTCTGGACCAGGCCGCAAGCGAAATCAAGGCTGGAAGCTACAACGTCGCGCACCCGGACGGCATCACGTTCGAGGACTTCCTGGGTGCGTGCCTGGAAGTCACGGGCGGAACCGGGCGCCCGGTATGGGTGGATCCCGCAGTCCTCATCGAAAACGGCGTGAAGCAGTGGACCGAACTCCCTCTGTGGCGCACCCACGGCGGCGTCTGGTCAGTGGATTCGAGCCGGGCTGTTGCCGCAGGACTCCGCTGCCGACCGCTGCGCGAGACCATTCGCGACACCTGGAATTGGCTACAGAACGACGGCTGCCCCGTGGACCACCCGCGGTGGGCGGAACACGGGATCAACCCCAAGAAGGAGGAGAAGATTCTCGCTTCGCTTTGATCAGGCGTCGAGCGCCGGCATTTCGTACGGGGGGAGGAGCTGATGCTGGACTGGAAGGCGGGTGAACTCCTCCAGCCGCTCGCCGAGATCGGCGGCGAGGGCCGTCCCCCGCAGGTGCTGCTGAGTGAGAGCGCGCCGCAGACTCATAGCCCTGGTCACGAGCCCGGTCCCCCGATGCGTGCTGTTGATCGACAGCATCGCCTCAATAGCTTCTGCTGCCCCGTCCAGACTATTTGTCAGCAGCCGGGCCATGGTGAGGTCGGCTGATGCCTTTCCGAAAACGACGGGCGAACGGTGCTTAGCCGGCTTGGCCGCCACAAGTTCAAGCGCCCGCAGGGCTGACGCTTCCGCGGTGCGCCCATCGCCCAGGAGCAAAGCGGTCGAGGCATTCGACATGGCCAACCGGTCGTCGGTGAACCCGAACTCGCCGCCAACGCAGTCGTGCAGTTCGTCCGTGGTGTCGGTGTCCACCTCTTCCGACATGCGCAGTGCACGTCGGGCTGCCTCTGCATGCCCAAGGTGCCCATAGGCCCGAGCCTCGATCGAGTGAAGACGCCGCGCCGCTACGTCTCCAAGACCTCCGTAGGTGAGCGCGTGTCGGGCGTGGACAGGGGCCAGCGACAGATCGCCGGAGTAGTAGGCGATGTAAGCGAGGCTGCCTGCGGCATAGGCACGTAGCGGCTCGTACCGCGCGGTCTCACCGTAGAGTGCAGCCGTGCGTGCCAGGCGCTTGGCGGCGTCGAGAGAGCCCAGGTCGAACGCAGCGGTAGCCAGCAGCGCGGATGCCTCGCCCGCGAGAATGAGCAATGCCTGCTGCTGAGCGGGGACGGCGGTGCGGTCGCGGTTGTTCTGCACGTCCTCCCGCAGATTCTTGGCTTTCTGCCAGACGTCGAGAGCCGTCAAGCTGCCGTAGTTTCTGGCCAGAGCGTGTACGTCGTCACGCAGTTGGTCGACGGTCAGGTCAGAGACGGAGGATGCGGCAGCGGCGCCAGCATCGTCCTGTGCTTCATGTGCGGTCATAGCGATCTCGGCTTCCAAGTCGAACGTCGGTACATCGGGGTCCGTCGACTCAGGCGGAGGCGCGAAGAGTTTCGACGCCTCGACATGGAACATCTCTTCCAGCACCCGGCAGGCATCGGCGCTGGGAAGCCCCTTGAGCTGGCCACTCGTCCACCGGCGGTATTGAGTCTCGCCGACCGTGGGGTTATGTGACCCTCGGCCAATGACCGTGTCCGCTGCCTTCGCGAATTCGATCGCGAAGATTGTCCACGTCCACCTTCGTTGATCAATCAGGACTTTGAGCAGCGTCCTTGGCTTGATCACTTCGGCCCCCAGGTCTCTGAGTGTCGTCCTCAACCAGTCGTCGGCGGAACCCTCGTGAAAAGGGGATACCGCACGCCGTCAACATGACAACCAGTCGTGCGCAAAAGGCACTTAGAAACTACCCCGAGGCCACATCTGTCGCCCGGAAGTGTCCCGAGAAGCCACCCGCAGGCCATGGTGAAGCCACCCCGGCCAGCAGGACTCTGATCACCCACCACAGCTACCGAGTGCGCCGATCCGAACACATCCCGAGGTCAGGAGTGAGAGCCGTGCATCCGAGACACGCCGAGCCGGCGACGCCGGTCTCTTCCCTCACGGGGAATTTGCCGGTCGCCGTGGAGTGGTCGAGCACGTTTGATCTCTTATCCCCGGCTTCCCAGTTAGCTCGCCTGCACACGCGGACACGGCTAACGATGTTCAAGTGGGCCGGGAACGTCGAAGGCGCGACAACCGTCGTAGGAATCCTCGTCCGCAACGCCGTGGACCATGCAGACCCGGGCCCGACGGCAGAGAACCGGCAGGTGCGGCTCAGGCTCGCCGTCACCGAGGACCACGAGCTGACGATCGACGTACGTGATCCGATCCCGCAGTTCCGGGACTTCGAGCAAGCCGCAGCCGGCCAGGAGGGGCGCGGCCTCTGGACGCTCCTTCGGCTCGGCGGTGAACTGTCCTGGTTCCTGTGCCACGACCGCGTCGGCAAGACGGTGCGCGCACGTATGACAATGGGGCCGGTGCCGGCATGACGATCTCCCTCACCGCTCCGGTTCGGGATAGGCGCGTCGCCTCTCCTAGGGCCAGCGTCCCGAAGTGGACGCCTCCGCTCGACGAAGACGGCTTGAGGCATGTCCTGGCACGGATCACCGCGTGGTCTCCGCTCGACGTCGAGGCGATCTTCGACGACCTGGACACGGCGATCGGAAACCAGCCGCCGCCCGAAACCACCACCCCGGCGCTCGTCGAACGCTTGCGCAGCCATCTGAAAAGGCTCAGCGCAATCGCGGTAGCCGACCCCAGCTTCCCGCCCACCGGTGAAATGGCGC
>NZ_JBHVFF010000311.1:0-9778 GCF_042801895.1 Streptomyces sp. NPDC057543
AGCCGGTCCTCATGCGTGACGCGGACGACCGTCACCGTTCCGTCGGCGACCATCGCCAACAGCCGGTTGAGGCCGGGGCGATTCTCCCGCAGACCCGATCCCCGGTCCTTGAACACCTTCACAACCTCGCCGGTCGCGGTCGCCCGCAACTCCTCCTCCTGCGCAGCGAGGGAGGACTCCTGGCCATTCGATCCGGAGACGCGCACATACAAAACCTCCCGCCGGGCGCGGGAGGTTCTGGCGCCGCTGCCACGCTTCATGTTCTCCAGGTCAATCGAGGAAAACCGGCGCTCACGACCGACCCAGGTAAACGGAACCTTGCCGTCCAACGCCCACTGACGAAGCGTCATCGGATGGATGCCCAGACGCTCTGCGGCTTTGGACATGCGCAACAACTCCATGCGCACAATCATACACAACACTAGGAATCGCTAATGAAGTTGGTGAGCCTTCCGGAACCGCCACGGCCTCCTGGAGATCGGCAGGAATCCGGCCCGTCGCAGGAGCGATCACCCAATCCCACGTGACAAGGCTCTCAGTGCGGCCCGGCGTACTGTTCCGTAGCCTGGCTCCGGCTGTCGGCCCTGATCGTGGAACGGAAGACCCGTGCCGTCTCCGTATCTGCCGGGCACCGACGTGGCCCGACAGCTCGCCCGCGGCATGAGGTCCTGCGCAGGACATGGAACGCCGACGGAACTCCCTGGCCTCGGCCGATGCGTCTCCCGTCGGAGATCGGTTCCCGCGTTGGGTGAAGGGCCGTAGAAGCATTGATGACCGGGCGGAAGGCCGCGATACTGACGACCGGCCCACGGGGGATCAAGGGAGGACACATGAGCCAGGTTGTCACGGGGACCATGGTGCGCGTCGAGAACGTCCACAAGTCGTACGGCCAGGGAGCCGCCGCCGTCCATGCCCTGCGCGGCGTCTCCTTCGACATCCCCCGCGGTGAGCTCGTTGCGCTCAAGGGGCGCTCGGGGTCCGGGAAGACCACCCTGCTGAACGTCGTCGGAGGGCTCGATGCGCCGGACCGGGGCCGGGTCACCGTGGACGGCCTGGACCTGTCGGAGCTCGGCGAGGACGGCCTGCTGACGCTGCGCCGGGACCGGATCGGCTTCGTCTTCCAGTCCTTCGGCCTCATCCCGATCCTGACGGCCGCGGAGAACGTGGGCGTGCCGATGCGCATGCGCCGGGCCGACGTACGGGAGCGCGAGGAGCGAGTCGAGCTGCTGCTGTCCCTGGTGGGCCTCGCCGACCACGCGGCCCAGCGGCCCGGCGAGCTCTCCGGCGGCCAGCAGCAGCGGGTCGCCATCGCCCGCGCCCTGGCCAACAACCCCTCGTTGCTGATCGCCGATGAGCCCACCGGCCAACTGGACGCGGAGACCGGCCATGCCGTGATGGAACTGCTGCGGGCGGTCGTGCGCAGCGAACAGGTCACCGCCCTGGTGGCCACGCATGACGCGACGCTGCTCGACCTGGCCGACCGTGTGCTGGAACTGCGCGACGGGGAGATACGGGACGAGACGGGGGAGTAGGCCAAGCCGTCGCCTTCAGGATTGAGTCAAAGACGTCCCCGACCTGCTCCCCGTCACGCAGGTCGGGATCGTTGGCCGTAAGGTCGGTTCCATGTAAGCAGCGGGGACCGACAATTGGGGGCAAGGGGCACACGTACGAGGCGGATGTCGCGCACGACGGTGCCGACGCGCTCCCAGCTCGCGGCCGCCCGCCACCCCGACGTGGTCGTCCTCGACCTGGGGCTGCCGGAATCTCCTCGGACGAGAATATGGAGGCGCTGGGCGCGGGCCCCGACGACTCGTCACCAAGCCGCTCGGCATGGACGAGCCGCCTGCGGGCCGCCGTGCACCGGGCCGAGCTGACCGGGGGCGGAGACGACGTGCTGGTCGAGACCGACGGGTTCACCGTCGACCCGGCCGCCAAGGCCCGTTGATGTGGCGAGCGGCCCGCGCACCTGCTGTTCGGTCACGGCCGGCGATCAGCTGTGCCCGCTGTCGTCCGGCCATACGGTGATGTGGTCCTCTTCCAGATCCAGCGCCACCCGGTCGCGCATGCCCAGCGTCTTCGTGTACTCGGCGGGCAGCTGGAGGCGGCCGGCCCGGTCGAGCATCGCGTACTCGCGGGCCACCAGCGTCTCGTGGCCAGTGGTCTCGTCGACCTCGCTGCGGCGCAAGACCTCCGTGGAGGTGCGGCCGTCACGGATGGCGACCGTACGGCGGACCTCGCCGGCCACGGCGCGGTCATGGGTGACGATGACGATTGTGGTGCCCAGCTCCTCGTTCGCCGTGCGGAAGGCGGCGAAGATCTGCTGGGCGGTGTGGGAGTCGAGCTCGCCGGTGGGTTCGTCGGCGAACAGCACCGCCGGGTCGCAGGCGAGGGCCACGGCGATCGCGACCCGCTGCTGCTGACCGCCGGACATCTCATGCGGGCGGCGGTCCCGGCAGTCGGCGACCTCGAGCAATTCCATCAGTTCCAGGGCACGTTCGGTGCGGGCCCGGGAGCGGCGTCGCCCGCCGGCCAGCTGGAGGGGCAGGGCGACGTTCTGGGCCGCGGTGAGGTACGGCAGCAGGTTGCGGGAGGTCTGCTGCCAGATGAAGCCGACCACCTTGCGCCGGTAGTGCAGGCGGTCCTTCGCGGTCATGGCCAGCAGGTTGTGGCCGGCCACCTGAGCCGCCCCGGCGGTGGGGGTGTCCAGGCCGGCCAGGATGGTCATCAGGGTGGACTTGCCGCTGCCCGACGCGCCCACCAGGGCCATGAGTTCGCCCTCGCGGACGAGCAGGTCGAGGCCCTGGAGGGCCTGCACCTCCACGCCGTCCGCCGAGAAGATACGGACCAGACGGTCGCAGGTGATGAGGGCGTCGTGGCCGTAGGCGGGCCGAGCGCGGGTGGCGGTCGCCTTGTCGGCCAGTTCGGCGAGGGTGGGATTCGTCGTCATCGGGCTCCTTGGTCAATGGGGGGCCGCGGCCGGCCGGGTAGGCGCGGGGGCTGCCGCGTGCGGGCGAGGCCGCCGACGCCGCCAAGGTCTGGGGCGGGGGCCGCCGAGTCCGCCGGGGTCAGGGGCCGGAGTCGCCGGAGCCCCTGGGGACTGGTGCCGTGACCGGAGGCGTCGGAGCCCCCGGGGTCTGGTGCCGAGGCCGCCGGGGACGCGGGCGCTGCCCTTCTCACTTCGTGTCACCTGCTCTCAACTCCCGCACCGCTCCTCTCCTCCCCGCCCACCACGCCTGTACGCCGGCGATTCCCACCGTCACCGCCACCACGGCCAGCGCCGGCATCGTCAGCGACCAGGCGTCGGTGTGCAGCGCGGTCTGCTCCAGCGGAGCGACCGAGGGCGGTAGGGCCACTGCGGTCAGGTCCATGCCGGGGGAAAGCAGGCGGATCGCGGCCCAGCCGGTCAGGACGCCGCCCGCCGCGGCGAGCAAGGCCTGGGGCAGGGACTCCAGGACGAGCAGGCGGCGGCCCTGCGGACGGGTGAGGCCCATGGTGCGGAGGCGGGCCAGCAGCGCGATGCGCTCGGGAGCGGCGCGCAGGAGTGACAGGAGCAGCGCGAGCACGGCGTAGCCGGCACCTGCCGCCACCGCCGCCGTGTAGAGGTGCTCCACGCCGGACTGGAGGGGGGAGTCGACGTACCGGGCTCTCTCGTCGGCGCGGAGGCGGACCGACACCGCGTCCCCGGCCGCCTCGCGCAGGGCACGGGCGTCCGCTTCCGGGCCCGTCACCAGCAGCGTCGTCGGCCTGGCCGCCGTGGCGCCGAGGCCGGCGCGGTCCACCACCAGGAAGTCGGCGCCCGTCACGGCCGGAGTGATGTCCCGGACGAGGACGATGCGGACGGTGACACTGCTGCCGTCCTCCATGCTGACGGGGAACGGAGCCGAGCCGTGGGCGTCCGCCACGCTCGGCGAGGCCACGGCGGGCAGCACGGCGCCGGCCCCCAGGTCGCCCCGGCCCTTCTTCAACACTCCTTCGGAGAAGGCACCGAGCCCCGTCCGCCTCGTCAGCTCCGCGTAGCCGCCGGGATCCACGCCCACCAGCGGCACCTCCTGACGCCCGTCGTTCGGCTTCGCCCGGTACGCGACGCTCACCGCCGCCACGTCCCGCACGCCGGAGACCCGGCGCACCCGGTCGGTCAGCCCCGCGGGCAGGGAATCCACCATCGACTCCAGTCGGGCGTCCGCCCCGACGGCGAGGAGCGCCGAGTGGTCCCGGGCCTCGCCGATGCCCGCCAGGACCGAGCCGCCGAACGAGGCCGTGGTGAGGGCGGTGAGCAGCGCGAGCAGCGGCAGCACCGCGGACGCGGAACTGCGGCCGGCCCGGGCCAGGGACAGATGGCTCACCACACCGCGCAGCCGCCCGGCCGGGCCGGCCATGCCACGCAGGGGAAGGGGGTAGAGGCGGACCAGCAGCAGTGCGGCGATCACCCCCACCAGTACGGGCGCCGCCGAGATCAGCTGATCGCCGGACCCGCCGGACGTGCCCTGCCGGCGCAGGGTCACCACCGCGCCCGAGGCCACCGCCACCAGCGTCAGCTCCGCGACCGTACGTCGCCGGGACGGTCGTACGGACGTCACGTCCTGACGGAGCGCGGGGATGCGGACGAGCCGGTGGGCGGCCACCGCGCGCAGGGGGAGGGCGGCGCAGGCGACGACCGTGGCCGCGAGGGCGGCCAGTACGGCGGGCAGGGCCCGGGCGCCGGGGAGGGTCCACACCGCCGTGGCCAGGCCGAGCGCCCCGGCCGGGACGGCGACCACCGCCGTCTCTGCGAGCAGGCGGGCGGCGAGGCCCGGCAGCGAGGCGCCGCGGGCGCGCAGCAGGGCCAGTTCGGTGCGGCGGCGGTCGGCGGCCAGGCCGCCCGCCATCGCCAGGACGATGGCGGCGACCGTACCGCTGCCGAACGCCGCGACCGAGATCGGCGCAGAGACGCCGGAGTGCAGTCGGGAGTAGGAGCCGAGCACGTCGTCGAGGTCGGTCTGGGCGTCCGTGAGGGGGTCGACGGCCGTGCGCACCTGCTGGAGGCTGGGGCCCGACTCCAGGGCGGCGAGCGCGGACTTGAGCGCGCCCAGGTCACGGTGGTGCAGGGTGTTCGGGTCGGGGGCCAGCCGCCAGTAGCGGTGGGGCAGCCCCTCGACGCCCAGGAGCGCGGGGGCGGCCTCGGACGGCAGCAGCAGAGCGCCGAGCCAGTACCGGGGCGAGTCCGGGTCGGCGGGCGTTATGCGCATCAGCGCGGGCGTGCGCAGCAGGGTGTCCGTCGCCCAGTAGGCGCCGTCCCGGTCGCGCGGGGCGACGATGCCGGTGACCCGGACGGCGAGCGCGTCCCGACCCGCGCCGGGGACGTGGAGGACCGACCCCACCTTGATGCGCAGGCTCTTGGCGGTGTCCGCGCTGACCGCCGCCTCCACCTCGGGCGTCGTCGAGGTGACCGTGCCGGACGCGCGGGGCAGACGGCCCTCGCTCAGCCGGGCGTGGTCGGCCAGGCCCGCCTGCGCGACGAGGGCGACCCGGGCGGGCAGCCCGCTCGGCCGGGGCAGCCAGGGTTCGGGCACCGCCTGGTTGACGGAAGTGGTCACGCCGTACGACGACTGGCTGAGGTCGGGGACGAAGGGGCGCCGGACCATGCCGAGGATGCTGTCGTACTCGCGCTTCACGGTGGCGGGGCGCAGTGCTTGCTCGCGCTGGTCCTGCGGCTGGTCCGGCAGGGGCGCCGGGGCGGACAGACCGACGACGCTCCGGGAGTGGGCCACCTGTTCGACGGAGCGGCGCAGGCCCGCGTCCTCGTACCGCTCCAGCGCGCGCGGGAACGCGGCAGCCAGGCAGGCGGTCACCGCCACCAGCAGCGCGAGGGCGAGAGCGGCACCGGGGGCCGACCGCAGACGGGTGCGGACCCAGGGGGCGGTGGCACGTTCCACACGCCTGAACGGGATCAGCATGTCACTCCCCCTCCCGCAGCACCTGTACCGGATCGGCCTGTCGCACCGCCAGCAGCGCCACGACGATGACCGGGACGGCGGCCACGGCCGTCAGCAGGGCGGTCACCCGCAGCGGCGGCAGTTCCACCAGCAGATCCGGCACCGGGCGGGTGGCCTCGCCGGTCAGGACGATGAGCGGCAGCACCGCGCGGGTCAGGGCGATACCCAGGCCCGTGCCCACGGCCAGCGCCAGCGCGACCAGGACGCCGTGCTCGGCGGCGACGGCACGGGCCAGCCGGCGGCGTGGGGCGCCCAGGGCACGCAGGATCGCGAACTCGGCGTTCCGCTCCCGCAGCGCCCCGGCCGCGCTCACTGCGAACCCGAGCGCGGCCAGCACCGCCGCCGCCCCGGCCGCCACGGTGAACGCGGCCTCCGGGCCCGCCCCGAACGGGTCGTCGCGCAGCTCGGCGGCGATCTCGTCGCGCACGACGATCTGCCAGGGATCGAGGTCGGGCCGGGCGCGCAGAGCGGTGGCGATGGCCGCGCTGTCCGAGGGCGAGTCCGGCTGCAGCCACCACTCGGTGGGCGCGAGGGCGGCCCCGTAGCGCGCCTGGAGAACCCGGTTCACGGCGTGCAGATCGAGGAGCACGGCGCCGCCGTCGCCGTTTCCCTCCCCGCCCTGGGCCGTCGGCAACTGCCGTACGGCGCGCACGATCCGCACGGGCACGTTCTGCCCCTGGAAGGCGATGTCCATCGTCTGACCGGGGCGGGCTCCGGCGGAGGCGAGGAAGCGGTCGGTGACGAGGGCGGTCACCACGGTGGTCTTGGGCTGTGTCACCTGCATGCGCAGCATCATCGACGGGCTGAGCCAGGGCTGGTCGGACGGGACGTAGCCCGTGCCGTACACCACGGTCGGGTGCGCGGCGGGGCGGACGCGCGCGCGGGTCGGCGAGGTTCGTGGGTTGGCCGAGCCCTGCCCGTTGGTGCCGGAGGCCGCCGTCCAGGACGCAGGCAGGGGCACTTGCTGTGCTGTGCCGGCGGCGGTTGTCGCGGTCAGGGCGTCGAGGGTCAGGGTGTGCTGCTCGGCGTGGAAGGACGGCATGGGCAGCACGAGCTGTACCCCGGTGAGCGTCAACGGTCCGTGGCCGCTCGGCAGTTCGACAGACAGTGTGTGCGGGCGCCCGTCGGCGGGCAGGTCGCCGGACGGCAACGGGTAGGGGACGCCGTGGTCGTCCTCCAGCGTCTGGGTCACGGTCGCCGCGCTCTTTGTGCCCCGCACCGAACTATGCAGGGTCGCCGTCAGCGTCAGCCGGGTCGCCCCGGCGGGCACGCGCGCGCCCGCCGACTCACCCGACGGACCCAGACCCGCCAGCAGCCGCTTCATCGGGGCGGGCGCCAGGTCGGGGCGCAGCAGGACGGTGTCCGCAGCGTGCGCGGTGTCCAGCGCCAGCACCGTCGCCGTGCGGCCGCCGGACAGCGTCAGGGTCGTCCGCACGGCGGGGACGGCCTCGCGCACGTGAGGCACGGCCGCGTAATCCTGCGTGCGGCCGAGCTCGCCGCCGCCGGCGCCCAGGACCCGCACCGGCGCGCCCGCCGCAAAGTCGGCCTGGTCGTCCTGCGAGCGCTCCCAGGAGGAGCCCTGACCGATCGCCAGTACGCCGAGCGCGACGGCCAGGACGAGCAGCAGTACGGGACCGGTGCCGCGCCCCGGGCGGCGGCTGAGCTGCCAGCCGGCCAGCGCCCCGGCCAGCCCCCGCCCGCCCGTCGCCCGGCGCTCGGCGAGCCGGGCGGCCGACGGCAGCAGACGCAGCGTCAGGACCGCGCCGGCCAGCAGTGCGAGGGCGGGCGCGGCGACCAGCAGCGGGTCGATGCCCAGGGCGCCGGTCGTGTCCGCGCTCACCGCGCCCGAAGTGCGGTGGTCCAGCTGCCAGTAGGCGACCCCGGCCACCGCCACCAGCCCCAGGTCCGCCCCGGCCCGCAGCGGAGCGGGCAGGGCGCGGGCGCGGGACGTGCGGAACCCGGTCGGCGCGACCGCCGGCAGGGCCACCGCCAGCGCGCACCCCAGCGCCACGCCGGCCGCCGTCAGCCACACCCCGAGCCGTCCGCCGGCCGGTACCTCCAGCTCCAGTCCGAGCCGGGCCAGCGCCCCCTGCCCGGCCAGCAGTCGGATCAGCGGGCCTGCCAGCAGCGGGGCGATCAGCACCGCGGGTCCGGCCAGCAGCAGCGCCTCCCGGGCGGCGAGGCCGGCGAGGGTGGCGCGGGAGGCGCCGCGGGCGCGCAGCAGTCGGGTCTCTCCGGTGCGTTCGGCGGCGAGCAGCCGGGCCACGAGCAGCAGCGCGCAGGCCGCGAGCAGGGCGAGCTGAAGGGCGACGATTAGGAGGGTGGAGCGGGAGACGAGCAGGGAGCGCTCGACCCGGTCGAGGACCTCGGGGAGGGCGGTGCTCGTGGTCGTCTTGCCGACCATGCCGCCCTTGCTGTCGTCCCCGGTGGACAGTTTGAGCAGGGCGGCCGGCCCGGTGCGCGCGGAGGTGCGCAAGGCACCGATGCGGTCGGCGGTGAGGCGGGCGAAGTCGGCGGAGGCGAGCCACGCCGACCCTCCGTCGCTCACCCGGCCGCCGGTGACGACGGACGGCGCCGTCAGCAGGGGGCCGTAGGTGGTGAAGGTGGATGTCCGTACGCCCCGACCGCCCAGTTCGTCCAGCAGCCAGTAGGGGGAGGCCGGCTCGGCGGGTCGGTACACGCCGGTGACGAGGATTCGCACGGGCGGCCCGTCGAGCCGGTCGGTGACGGTGAGGCGGGCGCCCGGCGCCAGTCGCAGCCGCCGCGCGGCGGTCTCGGGCATCGCCACCTCGACGTCCGGCGCGCCCGCGCGTGGCAGGCGCCCCTCGCTGAGCCGCACCTGCGTGGAGTCGAGCGCCGCGAAGTGCGTGAGGTCGGGCTTGTCGCCGGGCCGGGTGGCTGCGGCCCGGGTGGTTGCGGGCAGGGCGTACGGGCCGGAGCGCATCAGCGTCCGCACGGTCACCGGCAGCCCGTCGAAGGTACGGCGCGCTGCGTCGCGTACGGCGGTGTCGGTGGCCCGGCGACGATCGGGCGCCACCTCGGCCTTGACGACCAGCGCGGCATCGGCGGCGTTGCGCGGCTCGGCCAGCGAGTGGCGCAGGGCCGCGTCACCGATCGCGGTCGAGTAGGCGGCCAGGGCCGCCAGCACGGACGTGGTCAGCAGGACGGTGACGAGCGCAGCGGTGATCAGCGTGCGATGCGCCTGCGCCCTCGCCAGGACGAGCGTGGCACGCCCCGAACGCCCCCCGTACATCGTCACTCGGCTTCCCCCAAGCCTCTGTTGTCACCGTTGCCCGACCTCCCGGTGATGTTGTCAGACCGGACGTGGTCGGGTAAGTGATGATGAAGCGGGCTTGACCGGATCGTGACCGAATATCGGCGTTCTATGAACGGAATGCGGGCTGTGGAGCGCAAACTCCGGCGCGTTGATCGCCGACGCCGCCGCGTACGTCAGGTAGTTCCACAGCGTCGTCCCGTGCTCCTCGGACAGGCCGAGCTCCTCGACGGTGACCCGTGCGTGCCGCAGCCACAGGTCGTGCGCGGCCCGGTCGACCGCGAATGGGGCGTGCCGCATGCGCAGTCGGGGACGGCCGCGGTTCTTGCTCTACGTCGTCGGACCGCCCCCGTGCTGCATGAGGAACAGCACCAGCCGCGCCTCGGCCGGACCGAGGTCCTCCTCGGGATACATCGCCCGTACGACCCGGCGGCCACGGGCCCATGCGCTCGCGCTTCCTGGCGCTGCGCGTTAGTTTTGACTGGTTAGGGGATCGCCGCCACCTCGAGAGTTGGCATCTGGTAGTTTTTTT
>NZ_JBHVFF010000312.1:0-9590 GCF_042801895.1 Streptomyces sp. NPDC057543
GGTCCGGCCGACTGGCCGGCCCGGGGCGATTTTCCGTCTCAGGCGGTGGCGTCGCGCTCCCACCGGTAGAACTCGTGGGCCATGGCGTCCTTGGGGCTGCGCCAGGTCTGCGGGTCGTACGCGCTCACGTATGCGGTGAGCTTTTCGCTGATTTCCTTGAACTCCGGGTGCTGCGTCACCTTGGCGATCTCGGGGCCCGGCGGGCGTTCCGATTCGATCAGGTGGAGGTAGACGTCGCCGAACTGGAACAGCTTGCGCCTGGTGACGCCGACGAGGTGCGGCAGTTCGGTGCTGTCGGAGGCCGCGAACAACTCGGCGATGTCCGGTGCCGAACCCGGTGCCATCCGGGCGACGATCAGAGCGTGGTGCATCGTGGGATGCCTTTCTGGTTCCCGGCCCGGCACCCCGGTCGGACGGCGGGGTGCCGGGCTGCGTGGGGCGGGCGGACGGCGGGTCAGCGGGCCGATACCGAGGCGGTACGGTGCTCCCGGGCGCGCTGCTCGATCTTGTCCCGGATGAGCTCCATCTGGACCTTGGAGTTGCGGTTGATGTTGTCGGTCATCCACGCGTCGTCGACGGGCGCGTCGGGCCGCATCGCGAATTCCTGGGTCCAGCGCATCTTCGTACCGCCGGGGACCTCGGAGTACTCCCACCGGATGTTCATGTGCTGGAACGGGCCCGGCTCGACCCGGCGGGCGTGGACCGTGCGGCCGGCGCGGTCGACGGTCCGCTCGGAGACCCAGCTCCACACCTTGTCGTTCTCGTCGGGGTGCATGGTCAGGCGGAACTTCGTCCTGTCGCCGTCCCGTTCGATGACCTCGACCGCGGCGTACTCGCTGAACAGCCGAGGCCAGTTCTCCAGATCGTTGGTCACGTCCCAGACGAGGTCCAGGGGGGCGGCGATGGTGATTTCGTTCTCGGTGCGTCCAGGCACGTCAGGCTCCTTGCATGAGGCTGTTGTTGACGAGGTCCAGGAATTCCTGGGGGGTCTTGCAGCGGTCGGCGTCGGTCGGCAGCGGTCGGCCGTGCCGGTTCTCCAGCACGCCCACGATGCCGAGCAGGCCCAGCGAGTCGAGGCCGAACTCGTCGAAAGCGGAGCCGGGGCGCTTCTCCATGTCGCGCGGGTCCACGGTGAGTCCGGCGCCCTTCTTCATCAGGACGGCGAGTTCCGCGTAGGTCAGTCGATCGGTCATGAGGACTTCTCCTTCTCACGATTGGGTGTCGGTGGAGCGCCGCAGCACCATCGCCGCGTTCGAGCCCATGAGCCCGCGGCTGAGCACCAGGGCCGTCCGCAGCTCGGCGGGGCGCGCACTGCCGGTGACGACATCGAGGTCATGACACACCTCGAAGACGTTCGGCGTGGGCGGTATCAGCGAGTTCTCCATGGAGAGCACCGCCGCGGCCGCGTCCAGCACCGGGGCCCCGCAGTACGCGCGGCCGATGCCGGTCTTGGGGGCCGTCACCGGAACCTGTCGGCCGTGCGCGCCGAGTGCGTCCGCGATCGCGAGCGCTTCGGCGCGGTCGGCCGCCGGTACGCCGAGGGCGTCCGCGAAGACGACGTCGATCTCGTCCGGCGCGCAGTCGGCCTCCCGCAGGGCGCCGCTGATCGCCTGGGCGAGGCCCTCCCGGGACTCCTCCCACTTGGACGCGCCGGTGAACGTGGCGGCGTGCCCGGCGATTTCGGCCCTTACACGGGCCCCGCGCCGACGCGCCGACTGCTCCTCCTCGACCACCAGCATCGCGCCGCCCTCGGCCGGCACGAATCCGCAGGCGTCCGAGGTGAACGGCCGGTAGGCGCGGGCGGGGTCGTCGCAGGTGCTCAGGTCCTCGTAGCCGAGCTGGCAGACGACCGAATAGGGCGCCAGCGGTGCCTCGGCCGCGCCGACCACCACCGCTTCGGCTCCGCCGCGGATCGAACGGGCGGCGTGCGCCAGCGCGTCCAGGCCGCCCGCCTCGTCGCTGGCCACAACCGCGCACGGCCCCTTGAAACCGCCGCGGATCGAGATCTGGCCGGTGCTGGCGGCGTAGAACCAGGCGATGGACTGGTACGGGCCCACGTAGCTGGATCCCTGTCCCCACAGCCGTTGGAGTTCACGCTGACCGAATTCACCGCCGCCGGACCCGGCAGCGGTCACCACGCCGACGTCGAACGGTGAGTTCTCGTAGTCGGCACGGCCCAGTCGGGCGTCGTCCAGAGCGATGTCCGCGGCGGCCATCGCGAAGTGCGTGAACCGGTCGGTCTGGACGATGAAGCGCTCTTCGATCAGCTCGGCCGCCTCGAAACCCCGCACCTCGCCCGCGACCCGCAGCGGGAGGTGCTCGCACCCCTCGCGGGTCACCTGGTCGAGGACGCTGATCCCTTCGTGCGTCCTCTTCCAGAAGGCCTCGGTGTTGATTCCGTTGGGGGCGACGACACCGATGCCGGTGACGACGGTGCGTCTGGTTCTTCGGGTTCTCATGGTGTCCTCCCACCTGTTCGCGTCAGGGCCACCGCGGACTGGAAGCCGCCGAATCCGCTGCCGACCGAGAGGATGCTGCGCAGCTTCACGGGACGTGCGGTGCGGGGCACGTAGTCGAGGTCGCACTCCGGGTCCGGGCTCTCGTAGTTCGCGGTCGGCGGTACTGTCTGGTGGACCAGGGCGAGTACGCAGGCCGCAATCTCAATGGCCCCGATCGCTCCAAGCGAGTGACCGACCATGGACTTGATGGAACTCATCGGTACGTCATAGGCGTGCGCGCCCAGTGCCCGCTTCACGGCGGCCGTCTCGTGCCGGTCGTTCTGCTTGGTGCCCGAGCCGTGTGCGTTGACGTAGTCGATCTGCGAACCGTCTATCCGGGCGTGACCGAGCGCCCGGTTGATCGCCTCGGCCATCTCCAGCCCTTCGGGGGTCAGCCCGGTCATGTGGTAGGCGTTGCCGAAGGTGGCATAGCCCGAGATCTCGCAGTAGACGGTCGCGCCGCGGGCGCGGGCGTGCTCCAGCTCCTCCAGGACGAGCACCGCTCCGCCCTCGCCCATGACGAAGCCGTCGCGGCGGGAGTCGAACGGCCGGGAGGCGTGCTCCGCATCGTCGTTGTTCGGCGAGGTGGCCTTGATCGCGTCGAAGCACGCCACCGTGATCGGGGTGATGGGTGAGTCGGACGCCCCGGCGACGCAGACGTCGACGCGGCCCTCCTCGATGGACTGGAAGGCGTACCCGATCGCGTCCAGGCCTGAGGTGCAGCCCGTGGAGACGGTCTGCACCGGGCCGTGCGCGCCGACCTGCTCGGCCACCGCCGAAGCGAGGGAGCTGGGTGAGAAGGCCCGCTCCAGATGCGGGCCGGCCGGCCGGTGGTCGACGTCCCAGCGGGCACCGCTGCCGCTGACGGCGACGTAGTCGTGCTCCAGTCGGGTGGTGCCGCCGACCGCGGTGCCCAGCGACACCCCCATGCGCCAGGGGTCCACCTTCTCCGGGTCGAGCCCCGCGTCACCGAGGGCCTCCCTGGCGGCCACCATCGCGAACTGGACGTACCTGTCGGACCGGGCGACCTGGTCCGCGTCCAGTCCGTGGGCCGCCGGGTCGAAGTCGCACTCGGCGGCGATACGGGACCGGAAGCCGGCCGGGTCGAAGAGCGTGATGCCCCGGGTCGCGGTGCGTCCGTTCGCGAGGAGGTCCCAGAAGGCCGGTGCGCCGATGCCGCCGGGGGCCACGACGCCGACGCCGGTGACCCCCACGCGGCGGGTCATGAGGCGGCCGTTCGTTCCTGCGGCGCGGCGCGCCCGGCGGACCGTGTGTGCTCGGCGGACGGGGTGTGCTCGGCGGACTCGGTGTGCTCGGTGTCGACGTGGCCGAGTTCCGGGCGCGGGGCGAGCGGGCCGAGGTGGAAGACCATGCGTGCCTCGACGTCGCCGACGTTCCGGAACCGGTGGCGTACATGGGGAGGGATCAGCAGGCCCTGATCGGGCCGCATCCGGTGCGGTTCACCATCCAGATCCACCTCCAGGAGACCGTTCACGACGTACACGAACTCCTCGGAGTACGGGTGGTAGTGCTCGCCGATGCGGTCGCCGGGCTGAACGATGGCCAGCCCCATGAAGCCGCTGGTGGCTCCCACCGCTGTCGGCGTGAGCATGGCGCGAAGGTCGCCTCCGCGCCTGCGGTTGGGCTGCGTCTCGCTGAGGTCCACGATGCGTGGCCGGTGCATGGTCATGATTGCTTTCCTCCTGGCGCATTGCGCGTTGTATTGACGGGTTGAGCGAGAACCCCCCAGGGTGCGGATGCGCGGTTCAGGACTCCATGGCCCGCCGATCGGTGATCAGGGTCATCTCGGCCTCTGCGAGGAAGTGCGAGATCCCCTGGTCGTTCGTGGGCACGGCGTTCGCGCCGCTGTCGAGGAGACGTCCGAGCCTGGCCACCTTGCCAGGGCCGTCGATGCCGACCGCCTGAGCGGCCTGCGCGTCGATCGGTTCGATAGCTTCGAGGAGGCGGACGACGACGTCGTCGCGCTGGAAGATGGTGCTGCTGTCGATGATGCTCGCGGGGTCGTCGGCGGCCTCCTCGTCGTGGCCGGCGAGCAGCCGGGCGAGTGCCATGCCGCAGCCCTCCTTGGCCTGGTAGAAGAGCGCGTGCCGGCGGATGTCCTCGGCCTTGTGCCGGCCCGCGGTCACGTGGTGGACGGTGGGGAGCGCCGCCCGGGTGAAGAACATCCGGGCGGAGTTCGGGTCGCTGAGGTCCCGGTCCTGCTCCAGGTACGGGTTGATGGCCTCTTCGACTGCCCTGACCTCGGGCTGCCGGGCGACGTGGCGCAGGGCCGCGAGGAGGTCACCCTCGACCTCGACCGCCCGCACGACGCGGTTTCCGTGCATGAAGAGCGACGTACGGCGCAAACGGGTGCCTTCGTCGACACGAGCGTTCGGAGAGTCGTAGTCGGCCAGGATCTTCGCCACGATGTCCTCGGTGCCGGGCTTGACGGTGAAAGTCAGCGCGTGGCGCACCACTCCGTCGCCGAGGCGGGGTGACGCCTGCAGCCTGCTCTTGGCCGTCTCGGGCGCCATCTCGAACGACTTTCCGGTCTCCCGCAGAACGCTGAAGCGCAGCGAACGGGTGTCGCGCACGCAGCCGTGCAGCGGCTGCACCGTCGCGACATGCTCCTCGCTGTTCACCCAGGCGAGGAACGGGGGTGCGCTCTCCCATTCGCTCGTGATCAGCCACTGCGAGGGGTTCTCGATGGACTGGCACAGCTGGTCGCTGATGTGCCCGGGGACGGATGCCACCTGATTGCGCAGGTGCTCATACGCCTCCAGGAACTCCTTCTGCGCCCCGTCGTACAGGTCCAGCAGCAGCACGACCCGCAGCCTGGAGCCGTCGAAGGCGGACTGGGAGATCCGTTCCGAGAGGGTGATGGTCATCTTTCGGTCTCCTTCGAGACGGTGTCGTGGACAAGCCGGGTGGCATGCCGTCAACCGTCGGTTGGCGAGTGATTCGGAGTGGGGATTCTCCCGGCGGATGTGAGCGGTCCGCCCCCGTGACCGCGGGCATCGTCTCCGTGACCGATCGTGAAACGCTGGTCCGGGTGGCGCGAGATTTATGAACCGTTCAGGTGAGCGACCGTCCGAAGCGCTCCGACGAGGGCATGGAACAAGGCAACCGAACGGCGTCCGAGCTGGAGCAACTGATGAACGAGAACGTCGACATTCGCGTACCGGTCCTCATCGTGGGCGGCTCCCTTGTGGGCCTGTCCACCTCACTTTTCCTCGGCCGGCTCGGCATTGAGCACCTGCTGGTCGAGAAGCACCGGTCCACCTCGACACATCCGCGCGGACGCGGCAACAACGTGCGCACGATGGAGGTGTTCCGTACAGCGGGTGCCGAGCCGGGCATCCGGGAAGCGGCGTCGGTCCTCGCCGAAAACCACGGCATTCTGCAGGCCGGTTCGCTCACCGGCGACGACCAGGAGTGGCTGTTCAAGGAGATCGACCCGGGCGGCGGGCTCGCCCGTTTCAGCCCGACCGGCTGGTGCCTGTGCAGCCAGAACGATCTGGAACCCGTGCTGCTGAGGCTGGCTCGCGAACAGGGCGGTGACCTGCGGTTCTCCACCGAGATGCAGAGCTTCGACCAGGACGGGTCAGGGGTGGACGCGGCACTCAAGAACCGCGAGACCGGAGAGCACATCAGTGTGCGCGCCGACTACCTCGTCGCGGCCGACGGGCCGCGCAGTCCCATCCGTGAGCAGCTGCGCATCGACCGGACGGGGCCCGGCGACCTCTTCCACAACGTGAGCATCACCTTCCGTTCGCGGCAGCTCGCCGATGTGCTGGGCGACCGGCGCTTCATCGTCTGCTATCTCACCAACCCCGCGGCGGACGGTGCCCTGTTGCCGGTCGACAACAGGAAGGAGTGGGTGTTCCACGCGCCGTGGCAGCCTCAACTCGGTGAAACTCTCGAGGACTTCACAGACGAGCGGGTCGCCGAGCACATCCGTACGGCGGTCGGTGCTCCGGGGATCGACATCGAAATCACCGGCAAGGCCCCGTGGCACGCCGCGGAGCGCGTCGCGAAGCGGTATTCGTCCGGCAGAGTCTTCCTCGCCGGGGATTCGGCCCACGAGATGTCTCCCACCGGGGCGTTCGGCTCCAACACCGGCATTCAGGACGCGCACAACCTGGCGTGGAAGCTCGCCGCCGTACTGAAGGGCGAGGCGGGCCCGGGCCTGCTGGACACCTACGAGGCGGAGCGGCTGCCGGTGGCGCAGGCGACGAGCGCGCGGGCCTCGGCGCGCTCCAGCGAGCACAGCCACCCGGGGTACGCCGCGGCGCCGGGTGTGAGCGGCGGGAAGCAGGGCGGGATGCTCACCGTGGCGCTGGGCTACCGCTATGTCCGCGGTGCTGTGCTGGGTGCCGACCCGGGGCAGCCGGTGGTGCCGCAGAGAATGCAGCTGAACGGTCAACCAGGCAGTCGTGCACCACATCTGTGGGTCCGTCAGGATGGGGAGCGCAAGTCCACGCTGGATCTGTACGAGCACACCTTCGTGCTGCTCACGGACGGTGAGGACGTGGTGTGGCGGCGGGCGGCGGGTCGGGTCGCCGACGGACTGTCGGTACGGCTCCCGGCGTACGGCATCGGCCCTGGAGCCGATCTGGAGCCGGAGAACGGGGCCGACTGGGCGGAGCTCCACGGCACGACACCCGAAGGCGCGGTCCTGGTGCGTCCCGACGGCTTCGTGGCCTGGCGGTCGACGGGGCCGGTACCCGATGCCGAGACCACTCTCCAAGAAGTCCTGACCTCGCTGCTGCACCGGTCGTGACCGCCCGGTACCCGTCGGGGATTTGGTCAGGTCAGGCCGAACGTCCCCTGTTCCGCGAGGAATTGCTCCGACCGAACGGTGTGGACGCGGTGCCCTCCGTCGATGGTGTCGAACCGGGCCCCGGGTAGGCGAACGGCTCGACGGCGGCTGGGACTTCGCCGGCGTCGCGCCCCGACCAGGTGACTTCCGGCGCGGCCCGCCCGGCCGCGTACCAGGGTTCGTCGCGGCGCAGTTCACCGGCGTCGCGTTGGTCCTGATCGGTGGCGTCGGTGCCGACGGCCCGGGTGCCGGGTGCGCCGAACGTGAGCGTACGCAGCCGCGGGTGCCGGGCGGCGTGGAGCGCCGCCGGATCGACAGCCCCGGCATGGGCGAGCAGGCCGACGTGTGCCGGGCCGAGGTGTTCGCGCAACCTCGACGTCGCCGGCCGGTGAGAGCGGTACGTCGACGGGGCCACCGGCACCGCGGAGTCCCCGGCGCAACGCAGATCGAGCACTACGCACTGTCGGTGGGCCGAGAGCCGCCGAGGCCGCCCAGGTACGCGCCGGCCCGCCGGGGAGGCGGATCGGTGGTGCGCTCCTTCCCGGGAGGCGGTGAGCGAGCCCGGCCCCGTCGTACGCGTGGTAGATCGGCACGTATGCCATCCAAACAGGGCGGGCCGGGCGGCGCAGCCGTGTCCGCGTGAGCGTATCCACGTCGCGGGACACCTTCGCGGGAGTGGTGTGCGCCACCCCTCTTGCCAGAAGACGGAGCATCCTGAATTACTACTACCGAAGGATCGACCGAACGATCGGTCGAATGCTCGGAAGAGGGAGATCCGGATGACGCCTCTGCTGGACGCGGCGGAACGAATGGGCCGGGACGAGCTGGAGGCACTCCAGCTGGAGCGGCTGCGGGCCACGCTGCACCATGCGTACGAGAACGTCGGCCATTACCGGGCCGCGTTCGACAAGGCAGGTCTGCGCCCGGACGACTGCCATACGCTCGCCGATCTCGCCCGCTTCCCTTTCACGACCAAGGCCGATCTGCGCGACAACTACCCCTTCGGCATGTTCGCCGTCCCCGAGGAGCGCGTGCGGAGGATCCACGCGTCCAGCGGGACGACGGGCCGTCCGACCGTCGTCGGTTACACCGAGCGGGACCTGGACACCTGGGCGGACATGGTCGCCCGCTCGATCCGGGCGGCCGGCGGTCGCCCCGGGCAGAAGGTCCATGTCGCATACGGATACGGGCTGTTCACCGGCGGCCTGGGAGCTCACTACGGAGCAGAACGGCTCGGCTGCACGGTCATTCCCGCCTCCGGCGGCATGACCGCACGCCAGGTACAGCTGATCCAGGACTTCCGGCCGGAGATCATCATGGTGACCCCGTCGTACATGCTGACACTCCTCGACGAGTTCGAGCGGCAGGGCGTCGATCCGCGGACGACCTCCCTGAAGGTCGGGATCTTCGGCGCCGAGCCGTGGACGGAGGAAATGCGGCGCGAGATCGAGGAGCGGTTCGCGATCGACGCGGTCGACATCTACGGCCTGTCGGAGGTGATGGGGCCCGGTGTCGCGCAGGAGTGCGTGGAGACCAAGGACGGGCTGCACATCTGGGAGGACCACTTCTATCCGGAGGTCGTCGACCCGTTCACCGGCGAGGTGCTGCCGGACGGCGAGGAGGGCGAGCTGGTGTTCACCTCGCTCACCAAGGAGGCCATGCCGGTGATCCGTTACCGGACGAGGGACCTGACCCGGCTGCTGCCGGGCACGGCGCGAGTGTTCAGGCGGATGCAGAAGGTGACGGGGCGCAGCGACGATCTGGTGATTCTGCGCGGGGTGAATCTCTTCCCGACCCAGATCGAGGAGATCGTGTTGCGTACGCCTGGGCTCGCACCGCACTTCCAGCTGCGGCTGACCCGCGAGGGCCGCCTCGACGTCCTGACCGTACGGGTGGAGGCCCGGGCGGGGGCCACGCCGGATCAGCGGACGGCCGCCGCGGAGTCGGTCACGGCGGCCGTCAAGGACGGGATCGGGGTGTCGGTCGGGGTCGAGATCGTCGACCCCGGGACGCTGGAGAGGTCGGTCGGCAAGTTCAAGCGGATCGTGGACGAGCGCGGCGACCGTTAGGACGCCTTCTGGCCGGGTTCGCACCGAGGATCTGCGATTTGTGCCGGAAGTACGTGATTCGCGCCCGTCGGCCGGGACCCGTGCCGGGGCTCGGCCCGTTCGCTCCGGTCACGTGCTGCGGAGCCCGGACCGCCGCGTCGGCGGGCGCCCCCGCATGACACGTGTGGGGCCCCTACGCGAACCGGTCGCGCAGTTCCCGCT
>NZ_JBHVFF010000313.1:0-9513 GCF_042801895.1 Streptomyces sp. NPDC057543
ACCCCGTACACAACGGGGTGGCCGCCCTCCGGTCGATCAAGCGACTCGCTTACTGGTTGTACGGACCGTAGTCGTAGTCCTCCAGCGGAACGGCCTGGCCGGAGCCGGTGCCGAACGGCGAGTAGTCGATGTCGTCGTAGCCGACGGCCGAGTACATCGCGGCCTTGGCCTCCTCGGTCGGCTCGACCCGGATGTTGCGGTAACGGGACAGACCCGTACCGGCCGGGATGAGCTTACCGATGATGACGTTCTCCTTGAGGCCGATCAGGGAGTCCGACTTGGCGTTGATCGCCGCGTCGGTCAGAACCCTGGTCGTCTCCTGGAAGGACGCCGCCGACAGCCACGACTCGGTGGCGAGCGAGGCCTTGGTGATACCCATCAGCTGCGGACGGCCGGAGGCGGGGTGACCGCCCTCGGTGACCACACGACGGTTCTCGGTCTCGAACTTCGAGCGCTCGACGAGCTCGCCCGGCAGCAGCTCCGCGTCGCCGGACTCGATGATCGTCACCCGGCGCAGCATCTGCCGGATGATGATCTCGATGTGCTTGTCGTGGATCGACACACCCTGCGAGTTGTAGACCTTCTGGACCTCGCCGACCAGGTGGACCTGGACCGCGCGCTGACCGAGGATCCGCAGCACGTCGTGCGGGTTGGTGGCACCCACGGTGAGCTTCTGGCCCACCTCGACGTGGTCGCCCTCGCCCACCAGCAGACGGGCACGCTTCGAGATCGGGAACGCCGTCTCGTCGCTGCCGTCGTCCGGGGTGACGACGAGCTTCTTGGTCTTCTCGGTCTCCTCGATACGGACGCGGCCGGCCGCCTCCGAGATCGGGGCGACACCCTTGGGCGTACGGGCTTCGAAGAGCTCGACGACTCGGGGCAGACCCTGGGTGATGTCGTCACCGGCCACACCACCGGTGTGGAAGGTACGCATCGTCAGCTGGGTACCGGGCTCACCGATGGACTGGGCGGCGATGATGCCGACCGCCTCACCGATGTCGACCAGCTTGCCGGTGGCGAGCGAGCGTCCGTAGCAGAAGGCACAGGTGCCGACCGCGGACTCACAGGTCAGGACCGAACGGGTCTTGACCTCCTCGACGCCGGCGCCCACCAGGGCGTCGATCAGGACGTCACCGAGGTCGACGTTGGCAGGCGCGATGACCTTGCCGTCGACGACGACGTCCTCGGCGAGCATGCGGGCGTAGACCGAGGTCTCGACGTCCTCCGTCTTGCGGAGCACACCGTCCGCGCCCTTGACGGCGATCTTCAGCTTGAGGCCGCGGTCGGTGCCGCAGTCCTCCTCGCGAATGATCACGTCCTGCGAGACGTCCACCAGACGACGGGTCAGGTAACCCGAGTCGGCGGTACGCAGGGCGGTGTCCGCCAGACCCTTACGGGCACCGTGCGTGGAGATGAAGTACTCCAGAACGGTGAGGCCCTCACGGAAGGACGCCTTGATGGGACGCGGGATCGTCTCGTTCTTGGCGTTGGACACCAGACCACGCATACCGGCGATCTGACGCATCTGCATCATGTTTCCTCGGGCACCCGAGTCAACCATCATGAAGATGGGGTTCGTCTTGGGGAAGTTCGCGTTCATCGCCTCGGCAACCTCGTTGGTCGCCTTGGTCCAGATCGCGATGAGTTCCTGCGTGCGCTCGTCCTTGGTGATCAGACCGCGCTCGTACTGCTTCTGGACCTTCTCGTCCTGCGCCTCGTAGCCGGCGACGATCGCCTTCTTGGCCTCGGGGACCACGACGTCGGAGATGGCCACGGTGACACCGGAGCGGGTCGCCCAGTAGAAGCCTGCCGCCTTCAGGTTGTCGAGCGTCGCCGCCACGATGACCTTGGGGTAGCGCTCGGCGAGGTCGTTGACGATCTCGGAGAGCTGCTTCTTGCCGACGGAGTAGTCGACGAACGGGTAGTCCTCGGGCAGCAGCTCGTTGAAGAGCGCGCGGCCCAGGGACGTACGCAGCCGGAACGTGTCGCCCTGCTGGTACTCCTGCTCACCCTCCTCGGCGACCGGCGGCACCCAGCCACGCGGCGGGATGGTGCCCACCGGGAAGCGGATGTCGACCTTCGCCTGGAGCGACAGCTCGCGGGCGTCGAAGGCCATGATCGCTTCGGCCGTGGAACCGAAGGAACGGCCCTGACCGACGACCTTGCGCTCCTCCTCGTCGGTGGTGAGGAAGAACAGGCCCAGCACCATGTCCTGGGTCGGCATGGTGACGGGACGACCGTCGGCCGGCTTCAGGATGTTGTTCGAGGACAGCATCAGGATGCGGGCCTCGGCCTGCGCCTCCGCGGAGAGCGGCAGGTGCACGGCCATCTGGTCACCGTCGAAGTCCGCGTTGAACGCGGTGCAGACGAGCGGGTGGATCTGGATGGCCTTGCCCTCGACGAGCTGCGGCTCGAAGGCCTGGATGCCCAGACGGTGCAGCGTCGGTGCACGGTTCAGCAGCACCGGGTGCTCGGCGATGACCTCTTCGAGGACGTCGTACACCACGGTGCGGCCGCGCTCGACCATGCGCTTGGCCGACTTGATGTTCTGCGCGTGGTTCAGGTCGACCAGGCGCTTCATCACGAACGGCTTGAAGAGCTCCAGCGCCATGGCCTTCGGCAGACCGCACTGGTGCAGCTTGAGCTGCGGGCCGACGACGATCACGGAACGCGCGGAGTAGTCCACACGCTTACCGAGAAGGTTCTGACGGAATCGACCCTGCTTGCCCTTCAGCATGTCGCTGAGGGACTTGAGCGGGCGGTTGCCGGGACCGGTGACCGGGCGACCGCGGCGGCCGTTGTCGAACAGCGCGTCAACGGCCTCCTGCAGCATCCGCTTCTCGTTGTTCACGATGATCTCGGGGGCACCGAGGTCGAGGAGACGCTTGAGGCGGTTGTTGCGGTTGATCACACGGCGGTACAGGTCGTTCAGGTCGGAGGTCGCGAAGCGGCCACCGTCCAGCTGCACCATCGGACGCAGGTCCGGCGGGATGACCGGCACGCAGTCGAGCACCATGCCCTTGGGCTTGTTGCTGGTCTGCAGGAACGCGGAGACGACCTTGAGGCGCTTGAGCGCACGGGTCTTCTTCTGGCCCTTGCCGGTACGGATGATCTCGCGGAGGCGCTCGGCCTCCTCGTCGAGGTCGAACGACTCCAGGCGCTTCTGCAGAGCGGCGGCACCCATGCAGCCGTCGAAGTACGTGCCGAAGCGGTCACGCAGCTCGCGGTAGAGCAGCTCGTCGCCCTCAAGGTCCTGGACCTTGAGGTTCTTGAAGCGGCTCCACACCTCGTCGAGGCGGTCGATCTCGCGCTGCGCACGGTCGCGCAGCTGCTTCATCTCGCGCTCGGCACCCTCGCGCACCTTGCGGCGCACGTCGGCCTTGGCACCCTCGGCCTCCAGCTCGGCCAGGTCGGTCTCGAGCTTCTTGGCGCGGGCCTCGAGGTCGGCGTCGCGACGGTTCTCGACCTGCTGACGCTCGACGGAGACGTGCGCCTCCAGCGAGGGCAGGTCGCGCGTACGGCGCTCCTCGTCCACGAACGTGATCATGTACGCGGCGAAGTAGATGACCTTCTCGAGGTCCTTCGGCGCGAGGTCCAGCAGGTAGCCCAGGCGCGACGGGACGCCCTTGAAGTACCAGATGTGGGTGACGGGAGCGGCAAGCTCGATGTGACCCATGCGCTCACGGCGCACCTTGGCGCGCGTGACCTCGACGCCACAGCGCTCACAGATGATGCCCTTGAAGCGGACACGCTTGTACTTGCCGCAGTAGCACTCCCAGTCCCGGGTCGGACCGAAGATCTTCTCGCAGAAGAGTCCGTCCTTTTCGGGCTTGAGCGTGCGGTAGTTGATGGTCTCCGGCTTCTTCACTTCGCCGTGGGACCAGGTCCGGATGTCGTCCGCGGTGGCAAGGCCGATCCGCAGCTCGTCGAAGAAGTTGACGTCGAGCACTTGTCGTCAATCCCTCTTTCGGGGGTTCGAGCCCCCTCGCGTCACGCGAGAAATCGGGGCACTTCAGCAATGGTCTGAACGGGTCCGGGGAGAGCCGGCCGGATCACGGGGATCCGGCCGGCCAACCCGTCAGACCTCTTCGACGCTGCTCGGCTCGCGCCGGGACAGGTCGATACCGAGCTCCTCCGCCGCGCGGAAGACGTCCTCGTCCGTGTCGCGCATCTCGATGGACATGCCGTCCGAGGACAGCACCTCCACATTGAGGCAGAGCGACTGCATTTCCTTGATGAGCACCTTGAAGGACTCGGGAATGCCGGGCTCGGGGATGTTCTCGCCCTTGACGATCGCCTCGTAGACCTTCACGCGGCCGGTCACGTCGTCGGACTTGATCGTCAGCAGTTCCTGGAGGGCGTATGCGGCGCCGTAAGCCTCAAGGGCCCACACCTCCATCTCACCGAAGCGCTGTCCACCGAACTGGGCCTTACCACCCAGCGGCTGCTGGGTGATCATGGAGTACGGGCCCGTCGAACGAGCGTGCAGCTTGTCGTCGACGAGGTGGTGCAGCTTGAGGATGTACATGTACCCGACCGAGACCGGGTCCGGGAACGGCTCGCCGGAGCGGCCGTCGAACAGCTGGGCCTTGCCGGAGGGCTGCACCAGGCGGTCGCCGTCGCGGTTCGGGATCGTGGCCTCGAAGAGACCGGAGATCTCGTCCTCGCGCGCACCGTCGAAGACGGGGGTGGCGACGTTGGTGCCGGGGGCGACCTGGTCGGCGCCGATGGCCTGCAGGCGCTTGGCCCACTCGTCACCGAGGCCGGAGACGTCCCAGCCGCGGCTGGCGAGCCAGCCGAGGTGGATCTCCAGGACCTGTCCCGGGTTCATTCGGGACGGGACACCCAGCGGGTTGAGGATGATGTCGACCGGGGTGCCGTCCTCCAGGAACGGCATGTCCTCGATCGGGAGGATCTTCGAGATGACGCCCTTGTTGCCGTGACGGCCGGCGAGCTTGTCACCGTCGGTGATCTTGCGCTTCTGCGCGACGTAGACGCGGACCAGCTGGTTCACGCCCGGCGGCAGCTCGTCGCCCTCTTCGCGGTCGAAGACGCGGACGCCGATGACCTTGCCGATCTCACCGTGCGGCACCTTCAGCGAGGTGTCGCGCACCTCGCGCGCCTTCTCACCGAAGATCGCGCGGAGCAGGCGCTCCTCGGGGGTCAGCTCGGTCTCACCCTTGGGCGTGACCTTGCCGACGAGGATGTCACCGGCGACGACCTCGGCACCGATACGGATGATGCCGCGCTCGTCGAGGTCGGCGAGGACCTCCTCGGAGACGTTCGGGATGTCCCGGGTGATCTCCTCCGGGCCGAGCTTGGTGTCACGGGCGTCGACCTCGTGCTCCTCGATGTGGATCGAGGAGAGGACGTCGTCCTGCACGAGGCGCTGCGACAGGATGATCGCGTCCTCGTAGTTGTGACCCTCCCACGGCATGAACGCCACGAGCAGGTTCTTGCCGAGGGCCATCTCACCGTTCTCGGTGGCCGGTCCGTCGGCGAGGACCTGGTCGGCGACGACCCGGTCGCCTTCGGAGACGACGACCTTCTGGTTGACCGAGGTGCCCTGGTTGGAGCGCATGAACTTGGCGATGCGGTACGTGGTGTACGTGCCGTCGTCGTTGGTCACGGTGATGTAGTCCGCGGAGACCTCCTGGACCACACCGTCCTTCTCGGCCTTGAGCACGTCACCGGCGTCGGTGGCGCAGCGGTACTCCATGCCGGTGCCGACGAGCGGGGCCTCCGACTTAATCAGCGGCACCGCCTGACGCATCATGTTCGCGCCCATGAGGGCACGGTTGGCGTCGTCGTGCTCCAGGAAGGGGATCATCGCGGTGGCGACGGACACCATCTGGCGCGGCGAGACGTCCATGTAGTCGACGTCCGTGCCGGGCACGTAGTCGACCTCGCCGCCACGACGGCGAACCAGCACGCGGGGCTCGACGAACCGGAGCTCGTCGGTCAGCGGCGCGTTGGCCTGCGCGATGACGAAGCGGTCCTCCTCGTCGGCGGTCAGGTAGTCGACCTCGTCGGTGACCTGGCCCTCGACGACCTTGCGGTACGGCGTCTCGATGAAGCCGAACGCGTTGATGCGGCCGTACGAAGCCAGCGAACCGATCAGACCGATGTTCGGGCCTTCAGGCGTCTCGATCGGGCACATGCGTCCGTAGTGCGACGGGTGCACGTCACGGACCTCGAAGCCGGCCCGCTCACGGGAGAGACCACCCGGGCCCAGGGCGTTGAGACGACGCTTGTGCGTCAGGCCCGACAGCGGGTTGTTCTGGTCCATGAACTGGGACAGCTGGCTGGTGCCGAAGAACTCCTTGATGGAGGCGACGACCGGCCGGATGTTGATCAGGGTCTGCGGCGTGATCGCCTCGACGTCCTGGGTGGTCATGCGCTCGCGCACGACGCGCTCCATACGGGCGAGACCCGTACGGACCTGGTTCTGGATCAGCTCGCCGACGTTACGGATACGACGGTTACCGAAGTGGTCGATGTCGTCGGTCTCGACCATGATCGAGCGACCGGACTCGCCGACCGTCTCGGTCTCACCGGCGTGCAGCTTCACCAGGTACTTGATGGTGGCGATGACGTCGTCGGTGGTGAGAACGCCGGCGTCCAGCGGCTCGTTCGCGCCGAGCTTCTTGTTCACCTTGTAGCGGCCGACCTTCGCCAGGTCGTAGCGCTTCGGGTTGAAGTAGAGGTTCTCCAGCAGCGTCTGCGCGGCCTCGCGGGTCGGGGGCTCGCCCGGACGCAGCTTGCGGTAGATGTCGAGCAGCGCGTCGTCCTGGCCCTGCGTGTGGTCCTTCTCCAGGGTGGCGCGCATGGACTCGTACTCGCCGAACTCCTCGAGGATCTGCTCGGTCGTCCAACCGAGAGCCTTGAGCAGGACGGTCACGGACTGCTTGCGCTTGCGGTCGATACGGACACCGACCATGTCGCGCTTGTCGATCTCCATCTCCAGCCACGCACCCCGGGACGGGATGATCTTGGCGGAGAAGATGTCCTTGTCGGACGTCTTGTCGATGGAGGAGTCGAAGTAGACACCCGGCGAGCGGACCAGCTGCGACACGACGACACGCTCGGTGCCGTTGATGACGAAGGTGCCCTTGTTGGTCATGAGCGGGAAGTCGCCCATGAAGACCGTCTGGGACTTGATCTCGCCGGTCTCGTTGTTGGTGAACTCAGCCGTGACGAAGAGCGGGGCGGCGAACGTGAAGTCGCGCTCCTTGCACTCGTCGATCGAGTTCTTCGGGGGCTCGAAGCGGTGGTCGCGGAACGTAAGCGACATCGACCCGGAGAAGTCCTCGATCGGTGAAATCTCCTCGAAGATTTCCTCCAGGCCGGACTTGGTGGGGACGTCTTGTCCACTGTCCAGAGCAGCCTCGACGCGAGCCTTCCAGGCGGCATTGCCGAGGAGCCAGTCAAAGCTCTCGGTCTGCAGCGCGAGGAGGTTCGGAACCTCGAGGGGCTCCTTGATCTTTGCAAAGGAGATGCGCAGCGGGGCGGTGCTGGCACCGTTGTTCGTATTCGCGGTCGAGGCGTTGCGCGAGGCGGCCAAGAGGGGGTCCTTCCGAGGGCTCGGACTCACTACGCGCGTACCGGTCCCAAGCTGGACACGGAGACGGTCTGTTCCTGATTCGGCCGAAGACGGCCAGGTCAGAGACGGTCAGTCATGGGTGCTCAAGCGTGGGCATGCCTCTGGTGACGGGCAGGAGGCAGCTAACAGGCAGCGCAAAGGGTCAGTGTAGCCAAACGGCACACTGATGTCCAGTCGGGGTTCTCAGAGACCCACGTAGCTCTCAACAGCTGTTCTCAACACCTATGACTAGCCGGTGCGCGCGGTGCGCTCTTCTTTACTGCCCTCTTCGTCCACGATCCATGCCTCGGATTCGGATCGATGTGACGACGCGTCCTGAGAATTGCGCGCCTCGTGCCGTTCGTCAAGGCCCCCCTGCCGGGACGACGCCGCGGCGCCATCACCCGGCCACCTCCCGGCGCCGGCCGGCCGACCCCGAGAGGCAACGGCGATGATCACCATACTCGTCGCCGCCGGAAGAGCAAGGCAGCCGTCGCGGGTACGCCGAAGGGCGACCACCCGGATGGGTGATCGCCCTTCGCCATTTGACGTCCGTGCCGTGCGGCACGGGCAGTCAGGAGGAGTCAGCGGACTCCTTGAGTCACTTGACCTCGACGGAAGCGCCGGCGGCCTTGAGGGACTCGGCAGCCTTCTCGGCGGCCTCCTTGGCGACCTTCTCGAGGACCGGCTTCGGGGTGCCGTCGACGAGGTCCTTGGCCTCCTTCAGGCCCAGCGAGGTCAGCTCACGCACGACCTTGATGACCTGGATCTTCTTCTCGCCGGCGCCGGTGAGGATGACGTCGAACTCGTCCTGCTCCTCGACGGCCTCAGCGGCGGCACCGGGGGCACCCGGGGCGGCAACGGCGACCGCAGCGGCGGCGGTGACGTCGAACTTCTCCTCGAAGGCCTTCACGAACTCGGAGAGCTCGATGAGGGTCATCTCTTCGAACTGCGCGAGCAGGTCGTCCTGGGACAGCTTCGCCATGATGGCGTCCTTCCACTAATTCGGCAGGTGCCGGAGTTACATGTAGGCGGGCGTACGTTCGGCCCGCTGCGACCGTCGCTCAGTCAAGCGACGATCATTGCGCGAGCCGAATTACTCGGCACCGCCCTGCTCGGCCTGCTTGGCACGAAGCGCCTCCGCGGTGCGGACGAACTTCGACGGGAGCGCCTGGAAGACCTGAGCAGCCTGAGTCTGCTTGCCCTTCATGGCACCCGCCAGCTTGGCGAGCAGAACCTCGCGGGACTCGAGGTCCGCGAGCTTCTTGATCTCATCCGCGGTCAGCGCCTTACCGTCAAGGACACCGCCCTTGATGATGAGGTTGGGGTTGTCCTTGGCGAAGTCACGAAGACCCTTCGCCGACTCCACCGGGTCACCGGTGATGAAGGCAACCGCCGTCGGACCAGTGAACTGGTCGTCCAGCGAAGTGATCCCGGCCTCGTTGGCCGCAATCTTGGTCAGCGTGTTCTTCACCACGGCGTACTGGGCGTTCTCACCGAGCGAACGGCGCAGCGTCTTGAGCTGCGCCACGGTGAGACCCCGGTACTCGGTCAGCACGGCGGCGTTCGAGCTGCGGAACTGATCCGTCAGCTCGGCTACCGCGGCAGCCTTGTCGGGCCTTGCCATGAGCGTCGGCCTCCTTCCGGGTGATGAGGACCGCTCAGAAGGGACCGGGAAAGACGAACGCCCCGGCGCAGGCGCCAGGGCGTAGCTCGACCGAACGAAGTCCGGGAGCTTTCCACAGTCACCTGCGCGGGTCGCCCGTACTCGACGGATCCTTCGGTTGCTGTTCCCTCTTGCGAGAGCGCAGCAACGACCAGCGGTCTTTGGCTTCTGTAGGAGAGTACGCGACCGATGTCGCGCCGGGCAAATCCGTCTCTGTTCGGGCGGTGCGGGAGGTTTGGGCCGTCCGGCGACCGGGGAACTGCGT